>CAYGZM010000065.1:0-19583 GCA_964354365.1 uncultured Pirellulales bacterium | reverse complement strand
TGATGACGTCGATGGCAAACGCGGGATTCGACCTGAGCTACCTCTTCCGCACTTTTATGGACGACCAGAACCGAAACGCAAAAGCAGACGGGATCATCGTCGTTGACGAAACCGGCCTGGCCGATAAGGTCAGCCTCGAAGGTCCCTGCTTCGCCGGCCCCGAAGGCGCCGAAATGGCCCGTAAATGGTTCAAAGACGAGATCGGCGTCACCTTCACCGAGCAGGCCCGCACTATGACAACTTATGTCATTCGCAAGCGCCAGGGGAGCTGATCCCGGATAGAGCAGGAAAATGCTTGAGCCAGGAGTCCTTCTGCAGCAAAATGATGTTTCAATAAGACAGAACCGGCGTCGAAGGAATGCAAAAGTTAAAAATGAAATATCAAAAATGTTGGAAAAGAAAGAGACTTCCTCAATTTTGCATTTTGCACTTTGATTTTTGAGTTGCCAACGAAGGAGTCACGCATGCCTTTCAAAAAGATTGACCGCAGAGAGTTCATGGGCCTGACAACGGCTGTCGCCGGAGGTGTTCTTTCTCTAATCGATTCATCGTTCGCCAGTGCGAAGGCAGAAGACTGGGATCCGAAAAGGCCGCTTGTGGTCATAGGACAACCACTGCGGGTGCAGCCGGTTCTTATGTATAGGATTTCCGAGAAAAGACAGGCAACTTCGTGGAAATCGTGGGGCGGTGTGCAGAGCGAAGATGCCGCATCCCAGGAGGCACAGAGGATATCGAAGGAGCTGGAGCTGCTCGCCGGGCAAGCCGACTTCCCGATGCAAATCCATCCTTGTGTCAAGGCCAAGACGGCTGCGGATGCCCAGCAGGTCCACGAGCAGGACTACGACGTTGTTATAGTCTATGCTGCGGCCGGTTCAGGAGACCTGCTCAAGGCGTGCTTTGCCCAGAAGAAAGACAGGGACACAATAATCTTTGTCCGGCACAAATCCGGGTCTGCCTACTACTGGTATGAAGCGCTCAGCACTAAGTATCTCAAGACCTATGACAGCGCCTCGGACGGAAACACACACCTCGATCATGGCGGCGTGTATGTCCAGGACGTTGTCGTGGATGACGGCGAGGAGCTTCTCTGGAGGCTTAGGGCGCTCCACGGGCTTAAGAACTTCGTAGGCGCAAGGATAGTCGCGCTCGGCGGGACGTGGGGCAAGTATTCGCCGGAAGCTCCGCAGGCCGCCCGCGAAAGATACGGAATTGAGATTGTGGAAGTCGGTTACGACGATGCAACGCAGAGAATTGAGGATGCCAGAAAGAACAGTGATCTTGCGGCAAGAGCCCGGAAGTGGATGGATCAATACCTGGCCTTGCCCGGCACTGCGTTGATGACCGACCGGGCATACGTGACCAATGCCTTTTTGTTGTACCGTGTCTTCAAGGATTTGATGCAGGAGCATAATGCCCCGGCTTTCACCATCAGGGACTGCATGACCAAGATTCTGCCCATAGCGCAGACGACTCCTTGCCTTGCGTTGAGCCTGTTGAACGATGAGGGCCTGATGGCTTTTTGTGAATCGGACTTTGTGGTGATTCCCGCCGGGATTCTGCTGCGGTACATATCCGGCAAGCCCGTCTTCCTGCACAATTCCACCTTCCCGCACCAGGGAGTATGCACTTGCGCCCATTGCAGCGCGCCCCGCCGGATGAACGGCAAGCACTATGAGCCGGTGAAGGTCATGACTCACTACGAATCCGAGTATGGCGCTGCGCCCAAGGTGGAATTACCCGAGGGCAGGCAAGTCACTTTCATCGACCCGCAATACAGCACAGGCCGCTGGCTGGGCTTCACAGGAGTCGTCAAGAGCAACCCATTCTACGAAATGTGCCGGACGCAACACGATGTAGCGATCCAGGGGGATTGGCGAAAGCTGTTAAACGAGGTTCGTGATTCTCACTGGATGATGGCTTATGGCGACTGCTTAAAGGAGGCGGGGTATGCAGCCCGGAAGCTCGGAGTCGAGTGGGTGGACCTCTCCGAGGCATAGCGAATCGCCGACCCCTCGATGTCCCTGCACATTGTCCGCAGGGGCAGAAATTTGGGGCAGGCGCGAGGCGCCTGGATTCCTACCTTGTGGTGCCGGATTTGGTTGTGAATGTCCAGACCGGGCCCGTAGCTATACCCTGCGGCCCAAATTCATCCACTCGCCAATAATACGTTCTGCCCTCTGATAAGGATGGGTTCAGCGCGGGTTCGGTCTGAGCGCCCCAATACGAGCTATATATGGACAGCTCAGTGGTCGTGCCGAGGAAGATTATATGAATCAGTGCACCGGGACCAGGCGTCCAGCTCAGAATAGGGTCTGTTCTGATTCCAGCAGCTCCGTCGGGAGGGTTGGGATCAGTTGCCTTGCCTGAAGATTGAATCATGCCATCGTCGAGCCAGTGAGCGCCTATAAAAGCAAAGTCTCTGGCGTCGATTATGCAATCGCCGTTTATGTCGCCGGCAACAATTGTCTCACAGGGAGGCTTGTCGAAGTATGATTTGCTGGCCTCGGTTGTTCCTCCATAGACACCGAGGTTGATCCTGCCGCCGTTGGGGAAGGGTTCGGGGCCTACGGGGAAGTCTGGATCCCCGGCGTCGATGCAGAGACTGGTGGCATCATCGAGTATCCAGGATTGCGTAGCTGAGTTCCATCTGCCCGCCTGGGATTTCAAGTGATAGTCGCCATCGACCCAGGTTGCATTGGGGTCGTTGGGCTCGACGTGGATATTTGGGTCGGAAATATGTCGCCAGTAGCCGAGATCGGCTAAGCAGGGGTCGACGTCGATAGCACCCAGGCCCCAGTTTATGGTGAATGAGCCATCGTTATATACGTCCGCTTGGCCGCCGGCAATGTTGGAGTAGGAAACGAAAAGAACAGGAGGGCCGTATAGCGCGTCCTCCCGAGCGGCATCGACTGCAATCTGCGGCCCTGCTGGCGCGCTGTTGCCGGAAACGATGGAATTGGAGATAACCGGGCGGCCGTACTGGCGGGCGCCGATTCCACCCCCACGCTGTGCGGCGACGTTGCCCGCTATTATGCTGCCTCTGATAATGATGTAGCCGCCTCGGGAGGACAGGCCTCCGCCTACCGTCCGTGATCTGTTTCCGGTTATGATGCAGTTCTTCACCACGAACGGCACGTTAGCAGAGGTGGTTCGGATTCCACCGCCTCTATCGTCGGCGACATTATGGCTGATGATGCAATTCTCAACGGTCATACCGTACTGCTCGGTTCCATAGATGCCGCCACCCATGTAATCGGATGTGTTGTGGGTGACAATGCAATTTCTGACGATCAAATAGCTTCTGGTAGCGCTGATCCCGCCGCCACGTCCACGATTGTCCGTGATGATGCAGTTGGCAATAATCGGGGAGCCTCCGTCGCAGACGATGGCCCCTGCATCTACAGAGCCCCATCCACCGACACCTCTTGTTACTTTCAGCCCGCTTAGGACAGAATTTGGATCTTCGCCTCTGTCGAAGATGAAGCCGCGACCTTGACGGTTGCAGTCGATTACGGTTGCGGCGACGATGTCAAAGTCGTCGGGATTTGTGCCGCGAACGGTTATAGCTTTTCCGTTGAAGTGGATGTTGTAGTTTCCGGGGCCGGTGTATGTCCCGGGTTTCACTTCGACTACATCCCAGTCGTTTGCGTCGTTTATGGCGGCCTGGATATTGTTGAAGTCTGCGGGGGCGTCGTCATCTACGGTTATTATTCTCGCGTCCGCTGTCGAGAGCAGAAATAGGGCCAGCAACGATGCTGCCAGGTAGGCTCTTACATAGTATGTCCGTCTCATGTTCAACTCCTCGATAATTGGCTCTACAGGTTGCATTATACCAGATCAGGTGGTCGAAAAGCAATAAATTTCTTTTTTTGGGGTCATAAGCCCCTTGGAACGCAGTATGGGGGCGAGGGCGGAAATCTGTTGCGGAATTGCCGGTGTGGTCCTTAGTATATGGCAATGGCATTTGCGTCTATGTGTTGAGGAGTATGATTATGAAACGGGACCAGTTGGCTGTTCTGTGTGCGGTTTTTGTTGTTCTGACCTTCGGCGGCAGCGCCCTGGCGGCGGAGGAGATTTCCGGCGAGCTGCGGAAATGGCACAACATCACCCTTACCTTCGCCGGCCCATACACAGGCGAAGAAGCCAATCCAAATCCGTTCCGCGATTATCGCCTGACCGTGACCTTCACAAACGGCGACAGACAGGTCGTTGTCCCCGGCTACTACGCCGCGGATGGCGACGCTGCAAATACAAGCGCCGCGTGCCGCAACAAATGGCGCGCTCACTTTGTCCCGGACGAACAGGGCCAATGGTCATACACCGCATCATTTCGCACAGGCCCGGACATCGCGATCAGCAGCGACCCGGCTGCAGGCGCCCCAGCCGCCTTCGATGGAGCCAAAGGGACCTTCGCCGTCGGCCCAACCGACAAAACAGGCCGTGACCACCGCGCCAAAGGACTGCTCAAATACGTCGGCAAGCGCTATTTGCAATTCGCCGGGACAGGCGAATACTTTCTCAAAGGCGGCGCCGACAGCCCCGAAAACTTCCTCGCATACTCCGACTTTGACGGCACTTATGACACCGCGGAGTTAAAACGCGAAGGCGAAGCCGCAGGCGAAAAGTTCATACACAACTACGCCCCGCACGTCAAAGACTTCAGGCCCGGGGACCCCACCTGGAAGGACGGCAAAGGCAAAGGTATGATCGGAGCGCTGAATTACCTCGCTTCCAAAGGTATGAACAGCGTCTATTTCATCCCCTATAATATCGACGGCGGCGACGGCAAAGACGTCTGGCCCTGGACCGACCCGAAAGAAAAGTACCGCTTCGACTGCAGCAAGCTCGACCAGTGGGAAATCGTCTTTTCGCACATGGATAAGCTCGGCCTGATGCTCCACATCATCACCCAGGAAACCGAAAACGACCAGGGACTCGACGGCGGCGAGCTTGGCCCGCAGCGAAAGCTCTACTACCGAGAGCTTATCGCACGCTTCGCACATCATCCGGCCCTTGTCTGGAACCTCGGCGAAGAAAACACCAATACCGACGCCCAACGAAAGGCCTTCTGCAAGTATATCAAAGACCTCGACCCATACGACCACCCTATTGTCTGCCACACCTTCCCCGGCAAATACGACGAGGTCTATACCCCCCTGCTCGGCTATGAGTGCTTTGACGGCCCATCTCTCCAGACCAACGACACGCACAACCAGACCGTCAAATGGATAGACAGTTCGGCTAAAGCGGGCCGAAACTGGTTCGTCTCCCTCGACGAGATCGGCCCTGCCGACACGGGCGTCAAGCCCGACTCAGACGACTACTGGCACGATGAGGTCCGAGCCAAACATCTCTGGGGCAACCTGATGGCCGGCGGAGCGGGAGTCGAATGGTACTTCGGCTACAAGTTCGCTCATAACGACCTCAACTGCGAGGACTGGCGAAGTCGAGACCACCTTTGGGACCTGACAAGATACGCCCTCGAATTCTTCCATCAGCACCTGCCATTTGCCGAAATGAGCCACCACGACGAGCTGACCGCCGCCCCGGACGACTACTGCTTCGCAAAGCCGGGCCAAATCTACGCTGTATGCCTCCCGGCAGGCGGCACTACCCATCTCGATTTGGGCGGCACCTCCGGGACCTTCTCCGTCCAATGGTTCAATCCGCGTACCGGCGGAAACCTCCAAAAAGGTGCTGTCTCCGAGGTAAAAGGCCCCGGCTCAGTCGCTATCGGCCAGCCGCCTGGCGACGCCGGCAAAGATTGGGTCGCCCTGATAAAGTTGAAATGATAAGTCGTTTTTTTGGCTGGAATGTTCTGCTATGGGCAGATCAAAGTGCTCGTCTGTTATTTCCATAGTCGCTGTGGCCGTACTGTTGTTATCAGACATTGCCGGCCTGACGGCCTTTGCCGAGCCAAATCTACCGCTCCGCTTGAAAGCCGAGGATATTGAGCCGCAAGGCGAAGCCCCTGCGTGAAGTCTGGCTCTCGACGATGCCGGATATGGCCGGTGAGCGGGGAGGCGCTCGTCCGGCCCGGTGGGGGACAAGTTCCACCCCGGTGCGCCGGCCTTCACCCTTAGCAAAAAAACTGTTGCAAGTCCCTGGTTCCGCTGTATAATATACCCCTTGGTGTAGAACAATAAAACCAATAAACGATACAGAAGAGCTTACGGGAGTAATTCATATATGGAACAAACTACACAGCCGGAAATCAACTTGTTCGGCGATGATTTGCCCTCCTTGGACCGGATCAGGAGGCTCGCTCAATACGTCCGTTCCAGCGAAGCGGCCTGCCTCACTTTCAGCGGGCAAGTGGAAGAGCATATCGCTAAAACCTCCCCCAAAAGCCGCCTGGCCGTGGGAATCGCCCTCTATATCCTCGGCAGGGACCGGGAGGCCGTCGAGAAACTCGAAAAGGCAATCGACTGCAAAGAAAAATTCATCTACTCGGCCTTCGCACTTCGCCGGATGGGCAAATTCAATGAAGCAATCGACAACCTCCAGAAGAGCCTCGGCCACCAGGCCAACACAATGACCACCACGCTGGAAAAGGCCGCCACTTATCGCCGTGCCGGAGACTTTGACGCCGCTGCCAAAGAGCTCAAAAACTGTGCAAACTTCAAAAACGTAAGCGCCGACTACCACTACCAGCTCGGCCGTCTCCACGAGGTCCAGGGGTTCTACAGCGAGGCGGTTGACAATTACAAAGCAGCTCTCGAGTTATCGCCCGATCATCAAGAGGCGCTCTTCCACCTGGCTTATCGCTGTGACCTGTCCGGCGATGAAGAAGCAGCCATCGACTACTACCAGCAGGTCAGCTCGACCTCTCCCGTCTATGTCAACGCACTGCTGAATCTGGCCGTCCTGTTCGAAGACGCCGGCCAATTCGACAGGGCCGCTCAATGCGTCGATACCGTGCTCGAATCGCATCCCAATCACAAGAGGGCCATCCTCTTCAAAAAGGACATCGAAAGCTCAAAAACGATGTTCTACGACGAGGAAAAAGAAAAGAAAAAAACGCGAAAGAACCAGATGCTCGAAACGCCCATCTCCGATTTTGAGCTCTCCGTCCGAAGCAGAAACTGCCTCAAGAAAATGAGAATAGAGACGATTGGCGACCTCCTCAACATCACCGAAGCCGAGCTCCTCTCTTACAAGAACTTCGGCGAAACTTCGCTCCGAGAGATCAAAGCAATACTTGACACGAAAAACCTTCGGCTTGGCATGGCTCTCGAAGAAAAGCAGTTCGGCCCCGCAGAGGACTCCGACACCGGCGCCCCCGAAGATGAAGACCAAGGCTTCCTCAATAAATCCGTCGATGACCTCCAATTGTCCGTACGCGCCAGAAAATGCCTTGAAAAGCTTGATATTCACGCAATCGGCGAACTGACGCGCAGAACGGATGCTGAGCTGCTCGGCTGCAAAAACTTCGGCGTAACCAGCCTGAACGAAATAAAAAAGGCCTTATGCAACCTCGGATTGTCCTTGCGAAGCCTTGATTAATAATCAATCACAACAAGAAAACATCAAGGATCCTTGTTTTGCAAAGTGCTGGAAAACAGGGACCCTGTTGCTTTTACTGACGGCTCTCATCGGCTGTAAACCGGGACGCCGAACCACACCTACGCCAGGTATTGACGCCCAGCCGCAATTCTGGGTAAGGGTCTTGCTGCTTAACGACGCCACAGCCTCCACGCTGGAATTCACCTCGCCATTCGACGTGACAGGCCCGGCCTCCGATTCGAATTCGCAGCCCCAACAGAGACTCCTCCAAGACCTTGACGCACCCGTCCTCGTAACCGTATCCGCCGGCAAAATCAACATCGCCGGCCGGCCCTTCGACGCAAATGAAGTAACAATCTGCCCCCAAGAGCCGCACCTCTTCAACCTCAACGGCAGCGACTATCGAGGAACACTCAAGCTCATGCTCGATCCTAACGGCGAGTCCTTCGACGCGGTCAATCACATCCCCCTCGAATCGTACTTGGCCGGCGTCATCGGCGCTGAAATGCCCGACTACTGGGAGCCCGAAGCACTCAAGGCGCAGACAATAGCCGCCAGAACATACTGCCTTTACATCAAAAAGAGATTTGGCGCCGACCGCGCCTGGGACCTGAGCAAGACCCAGGCCCATCAGGTCTATCGAGGCATCGACGCCGAATCCACGCAAACCTGGAACGCCGTCAACCAGACCGCCGGAATGGTCCTCGTCTGCAAACAAGCCGACGCCGCCGATGACATCTTCCCGGCGTACTACAGCTCAACCTGCGGCGGACACACGGAAAACTCCAAAAACGTCTTTGGCGACTCCTTCGAGCCGCTCGCCGGCGTCCCCTGCTCTTATTGTCAGGACGTCGCCAGGCCGGAATTCTTCTTCTGGCCTATGACTAAGTTCGACGCAGCCGACGTCACCGAAAAACTCTGGCAAAGGTATCCCAGGCTAAAGCAGCTCGGACAAATCACGGGTATCACCCCTGCCCAGCAAAGCGACTACGGCGGCTTCCGCCGCCTGACAAAAATCGAAATCTCGGGCGCAGCCGGAAACAGCGATTTTCTAAGAGCAGAAGACCTCCGCCTCACACTCGACCCCACCGGCACAAAACTGAAAAGCACAATCTGCGAAATAGCAAAATCAGGCGATGAATGGGTATTCTCTTTCGGCAGAGGCTACGGACACGGTGTCGGAATGTGCCAGTGCGGCGCCCAGGCAATGGCAAGACAGGGCAAAAACGCCGACCAGATACTTGCCTACTACTACCCGAATTCCCACACCACGAGGCTCTATTGAAATGGCTGATTTCGAGGTCCTCTCCACAGATACACATTCCGCCGCCAGGTATGGCCTCCTCGCAACCGCCCACGGAAAGGTCGAAACCCCCGCTTTTATGCCCGTCGGGACCGCCGGCGCCGTAAAGGGAATCACCCCAAGCCAGCTCAAAGACACCGGCGCACAAATCATCCTCGCAAATACTTATCATTTGATGCTCCGCCCCGGAGTCGATGTCGTCCAAAAACTCGGCGGACTACACGCCCTGATGAGCTGGGACGGCCCCATACTAACCGATAGCGGCGGATACCAGGTCTTTTCACTAAGCCCCCTTGCAAAAGCCGATGACAACGGCGTCGATTTCGCCAGCCATATTGACGGCGCGAGAATTCACCTGAATGCTGAAATCGCAACCGACATACAAAATCGCCTCGACGCCGACATAATAATGTGCCTCGACCAATGCCCCCCCTTCCCCGTCGAAAGGCCGCAGCTCGAAACCGCCGTCAATAGAACCATTAGCTGGGCCGAACGCTGCAAAAAAGCACACGCCAACACCACCCAACAACTCTTCTGCGTCGTCCAGGGTGCAATTGACCCCGAAATGCGGGCATATTGTGCCGCCGAGCTGGTCAAAGTGGGCTTCGACGGCTATGCCATCGGCGGATTAGGCCTCGGGGAGGGGCACGATAATATGATAGACACGGTCCGCCGCACAACCGAGCTTCTCCCAAACGATAAGCCCCGTTACCTTATGGGAGTCGGCACTCCCGCCGACATCATCGCCGCCGTCAGGGCCGGCGTCGATATGTTCGATTGCGTGCTGCCCACCCGAAACGGACGAAACGCCTTCGCATTCACCAAAAAAGGCCCCTTGCGGCTCAGAAACAACGCCCACATAAGCGCCATTGAGCCGATTGAACCCGGCTGTAACTGCTACTGCTGCACGAACTTCAGCCGAGGAGCCATCCGCCACTTCTTCAACGCCGGAGAAATGCTCGGACCTATCCTCCTCTCACTCCACAACCTGACCTTCTACCAGCGGCTAATGGCCGCAATCAGGCAGAAACTAAAAGCAGACGAATTCGCCGGATGGGCCGACCAGGAATTAAAGAATCACTATTGATTATTCATTATCGATGATTTAACATCTTGCAGAAATCCGGTAATCCTAAGTTATGAAGGGAATAAAATTATGAACAATACGTGGATATTGGCAAAAGCAGACGGCAATGATGCGCCTTCAGGTATTGCTTCGGAGCCCGTTACCTCGCAAGGCCAAACATCGACAACCGCTCCAGGCAACGTCCCTGCAGACCCTAACGCTGCATCCGGAACGGCCCAGCGAAAGTCCCCTTTTGGAAACAGCTCATGGATTTTCATCGGCCTGATGTTTGTGATGATGTATTTCATCCTCTTCAGGGCGCCGCGGAAAAAGCAGCAGCAGCACAAACAAATGGTGCAGGCCCTGGCAAAAAACGATAAGGTCAGGACTATCGGCGGTATTATCGGAACCGTCGTGGACGTCAAAGGCGACGAGGTTGTCCTCAAAGTCGATGAGTCAAACAACACGAAAATAAGGGTATCTGCTTCAGCAATAGGAAGGAATTTGTCGAAAGACAATGGTTAGGAATCAGCTATGCACAAAAATTTGGGCTGGAAAATCATATTAGTCGTTGTTCTGCTGCTTGCCGCGATCTGGCGTCTGTTTCCCCCAAGCAAAACCCTCAGGCCGGGTATAGACCTTGCAGGCGGAACAAGTCTAATCTACGAAATCAACACGCAGGGGCTAAACGAAGAGGAAAAAAGGGGTCTGTCCGACAAAATGATAACAGTCCTGCGAAGGCGCGTTGACCCGGACAATATCTACAACTTCGTATGGCGACCGCAGGGCAGCTCCCGATTTGAAATACAAATGCCCCTCGCCAGCGCCGAAGCACGCCAAAAACGCCAGCTTTATGAGAACGCCCGAGCCGAGCTTCTGGCGGAGAATGTAACTCAGGCCCTCGTTATGCGAGCACTGCCGCAACCGCCCCAGGAACGAGCAAAAAAATTCGCAGAATTTGCCGCAGGAGACCCAAACAAGCTGACAATCCTCGAAAACCTCGCCAAAGTCTATGACGAGCGAAAAGAGCTCCAGGCCAAGAGGACCGATCTCGAGCAGAAGCTCAAAACCGCCGAAGACCAAATCACAAAAGCAAAGCTCGATCTCGGCCTGATAGAAGCAAAAAGAGCCAACTGGGCAAAACTGGCCGAGCCGGAACTGACCGATTCACTGAAAAAAGAGGTCGCCGACGCAAATGACAATATCGACCTCCTCGCCGGATACGTCAAAACGTACGCCCAGTGGACGCAAACCCTCGAGCAGATAACCGACCCGGAAAACGGCAAGAACGTCCAGTACGCAGATGCAAAAAGGCAGATCGACAAGCTCAACCTCAGCGAAGACCAGATCGCCCGATGCCTCGACTTGCCGCCGAAGTCCTCAAACCGGCGGGAAGCCGTTGAGAAGCTCAAGACAGAGTTCCCCGACCGGGCCGTTCAGATTGATAAAGTCGTCGCTGCCTTTGATGACTATCGCCCGTTCAAAGGCAGGCTCGACGACCCCAAAGACCTCCAGAGAATGCTCACGGGCGCCGGAATACTCGAATTCAGGGTCCTTCCCACAGCCGCCAATCCCCAATCGGACCCCGACCTGATGGCCGGATATGTCGATTCCCTCAAAGAAAAAGGACCCAAATACGCATCCGACAACAAATATATCTGGTGCGAAGTCGAAACCGGCCAAATATGGAGAGCGGCGGACGAACAAAAACGCCCCTCAATAACCGGCACGTTCGGCAACAAAACGTATGTCCTCGCAAGCAACAAGCCTGATCAAATCATGCCCCAGGGCGCGGGCGAGAAAAAGTGGAAGCTCGAAAAGGCCTCGCAGGGACAAGACCAGTACGGACGAAGAGCCATCAGTTTTGTGCTGGACGAAAGGGGTGGAAACCTCTTCGCAAAACTCACCTCGGAAAACATCGGCCGGCCTCTCTGTATCCTCCTCGACGGTATTGCGATATCCGCGCCAAACATCGAATCAAGGATACGCCGCCAGGGAATAATTACCGGCACCTTCACCGAAACCGACCAGGCAAATATGATCGACAAGCTCAATGCCGGCTCACTGCCCGCGATGCTCATCGAGCAGCCCATTGCAGAAAGAACGATCGGCCCCTCGATCGGCGCCGACAATCGCGATAAAGGCATCAAATCAGGCTTGATAGGCCTGGCCGCAGTCATCCTGTCCATGGCGACCTACTACACCCTTGGCGGAGCAATCGCTGACGTCGCCCTGCTAATGAACCTGTTGTTCACACTGGCAATAATGGCGGCGCTTGAGGCCACCTTCACCTTGCCGGGAATCGCCGGAACAATACTCACCATCGGAATGAGCGTTGACGCCAACGTCCTTATCTTTGAGAGAATCCGCGAGGAACAGCAGCGAGGCGGTTCTCTTAGAATGGCCATCCAGAACGGCTACAAGAAAGCCTTCAGCGCCATTTTCGACTCCAATATTACTACAATAATGACCGCTGCGATCCTTTATTGGGTTGGCTCGGAAGAAATAAAGGGCTTTGCCCTCGTGCTCATGCTCGGCCTGGCGTCAAGCTTGTTCACCGCCCTGGTCGTAACTCGATTAATCTTCGATTTACTCATCAGCAAAGGAATTATCAAAGAGCGCCTCGTCATGCTCCACCTCATACGTAAGCCGAACATAAACTGGATGGCCTTAAGACCCATTTTCTTCACCTTGTCCGCCATCCTCACTATTGGAGGTATAATCATATTCCTGACAAGGGATGACACAAAAAACAGTAAATATGACATCGAATTCACGGGCGGCTCAAGCATCGAGCCTATCTTCAAGGAGGGAGTCAGACTCACCAGGCAGGACGTGGAAAACAGAATCCGCCCCTTCCTCGCATCGGCGAACATCTATAGTATTGGAGCCGAAATCGGACAAACGCCCGGCGGAGAGAAAATATATAAACGGTATGAAATAAACACCATCGCCACAAACAAGGTAATTGTTGAGGCTGCTTTCCCGCCGACGGAGCAACATACGGCATCCGATTTGACCGCCGCCGTCAGGACAACGCAAAATCAGCCCCAGTTCTTGTCGGAATTGACTAATTTGCTCGTAACGCAGGATGATAAGGATCCCTCGAAGTTTGTTATTACAACCAGTCAGTCAAATCAGGCTCTGGTTAAAGAAGTATTGACAAAGGCGCTTCCCGGCGCGGCTATCTCCGAACCCAAGCTTGAGGAAACCGTCAACAATGCGGTGCTGAAGGCTTTTGAAAACGAGTTGGAAATCGAGCAGAACCTGATACCGAATGTAACGTCGGTTGAGAAAGTATCTGCCACAACGGTTGAATCTCATCCCGAGCTTGACGAATTCATCGGCGGCGCGGTAATCTCGTGCAAGCTCGAAAAAGCCGCGACTGCCGCCAATATAGAGCAGAGATTCGCCGCGCTGTGGTTCAAGCCCGATACTCAGAATCTCCCACGCTATCCCTACAAAATCCTCGCTCCCGACCTCAGCCCAATCGCCGACCCGAATCAACAATTGCAGTCGTTCGTCTATGTCAGCGCTGAGCCGGAAGCCGCACTTCGACAGTTGTCCGACGAAGAGTGGACGCAGTTTGCCGGCAACGAAAAAACCAAGGTCCTCGCTGCCGGACAGCTCGAAACCTCTCTGCCCCACGTAAGACAATTTGACCCTTCGGTCGGTGAGGAGGCAAAAACCAAAGCGAAGATTGCCATAGTCTTGTCGTTGATTGCGATGTTAATTTACATCTGGGTTCGTTTCGGAGATTTCCGTTTCGGCTTCGGCGCAGTAATAACGTTGTTTCATGATACCTGCGTTAATGTCGGAATCGTCGCCGCCTGCACTTATGTCGCCACAACATCAATAGGCCGGGCGCTCCTCATCGGAGATTTCAAAATTGACCTGGCCATGATAGCAGCCTTCCTGACGCTGCTCGGATATTCAATCAACGATACAATCGTGGTGTATGACCGCATTCGAGAGAACCGCCGCAAGGGCGCCGTCCTGACGCCCCAGATCATCAACAACAGCATCAATGAGACCCTTTCGAGGACCCTGCTTACAGGTATGACCACTATTATGGTGGTTGCGATAATGTACATATTCGGAGGCAAGGAGCTGCGGGGCTTTAACTTTGCCATGCTCTTCGGCATCATCGAAGGGACCTATTCATCGATAGCAATATCCGCCCCTGTATTGTTGCTGCGTGTAAAAGCCAAAACGGAAAGACAAAGAAGCCGAACGCCGGCGATAACGAAGTAAGGAATCCGCTTTTACCGCCTTGAATCCCAAAGCGCCTGGCTCCCCCGGCGGCTGTGGTCGGCACAGATGCACAGAGACTTTAAGATAGGATTGATTTCGGGCATGGTGGTTGTAATCGCCGCGACGATATACCTGGCCACACGCCCCGCTCTAAGCTTCAAACGCCTGCGCCCTCGCAGCGTCCATCCCAGCCAAACCCCTGCCGCCCCCGATTCAATCTATACGCCCCGGTCCGCCGCACCGCACGAATCACCGCCCGAAGACCCAGGCACTCGCGATTGGACTGCCTACGAGCAGACTGAGAAAACACCAACCGGGAAATTCCACATCGTCCGAAAGACAGAGACCCTCTCGGACGTCGCACGCCAATACTACGGCTCACCCGCAAAATGGCAAAAAATCTACAACGCAAACCGCAACGTTGTTACCAACCCAAACGCCCTCCGCCCCGGTACAAAACTCATCCTACCGGAATAAACCCCTGCTACTCCAATTGCTTCAGGGATTCATAAACCTTCAGAAACTTCTCCTCGTCAATACTCTTTTGCACGTCCGGATCGAGCCATATCTCCGCAAGCCACTTCATAATGGCTTCAATATCGACCGGCTCGGCAACAGCAGGCTCTCGCTCAGCACTGGCAACCGCGGAAAGGCCGGCGTCAAGACCCAATCCCTCAACCATTCCTGCGCCACCCCGGCCGTCCATCAACGGCATCGGCCCCGGATGCAAGTCCGCGTTCAACAGCCATTCTTCGCAGAACAATCCAAGATCGTTGAAATCGATATTGTTGTTGTCCTGTAAGTCACAATCATCGTTGTAGTTGGCGTCATTGGGTTCGGTGTGCCATGCAGCCGCGAGCATCGCATAATCGACAAAATTCACAAGCCCGTCCCTACTAAAGTCCGTCGCCCAAAACTCATCCGCCCCCATATCGACCTCCTCTCCTATCACACGAAGATTACCGTCGATATCCGTCTCATTCGGCTCGGCCTCAAAAGCAGGATCGCCAGAATCAATGCACGGCGAATTGGAGGCCAAGTGAAAATCATTCGCATCCGCATCAATAAAGCACGGATCGCTTTCGATATTGCCCGGCCCCGTGTACCCGCCTTCGACGCACGAATAAGTCACATTATAGTCGTTGTATTGCAAACTACCGCTTCCGTTGCCCCAGATGATGCAGTTGTTAATGTCCGGGATACCCGCGGTCTCGATCCCGTAGCCGGCGTTATTGGCGATAGTGTTATGCCGGATAACCACATTTTCCAACTCTACGTACCCGCTGTTCAAATATATCCCGGACCCGTCAGCTCCGCTCCCATTCCGGCATATCCAGTTGTTTGTTATGCTTAGGGCTGTGGTGCCTGCGTCACCGCAGTATACCCCACAGAAGGCTGCACTACTGTCTGAACCGTTCTCCCGGATAATGGACTTTGTGATATCGACCGAAGAACCATTCAAGCATATCCCGTAGCACTCGTTGTTCTGAATCATAGAATTAGTTATCCTAAGGCTGGATCCATTGCAGTAAATGCCATTCCCGGCATTTTCGGTAATAAGGCAATTGCTCAGGGTTATCTCAGAACTGCTGCAATTTATGCCATCTTCATTTGGGCTTACACTACCGCCATTACCTGAAATCGTACAGTTTTTGACCTCAACTGCGGAATTGCCCAGGCAATATAAACCATGACCCGCGCAATTGGCGATAACGCTGTTACTGATAGTTGGAGAAGATGAATCACATTTTATCCCGTAATCATCGTTCGCAATCGTAAACCCGGTTAGTGTTGAATTACAACTGGCCGGGAATTCCAGTGCTGGAATATAGTCGCTGCCCGATCCTTGGATAACCGTATCGTCAACGACGTCGGGATTATTCGGATCGGCGCTTCTCAATACTATCGATTTGCTCAGGAAATTAACGTCTTCAAAATAGGTCCCCGGCGAGGCCTCCAGTACATCCCCCGCGTCGTTGGCATCGTCAATCGCATCCTGTATCGCAAACCGAAACGTCCCCTGTGTATCATTATAGACAACCGGTATTCGATGCGGCACGGCACAAACACACGGATCCGCGTATGCCATATCCGCCAGCCCGAGCCGGCCGTCCTTTGTCTTGCCCCATACCCATACAACGCCGTTGCAGTCAATAGCAAGACTGTGCCAATGTCCTGCCGAAATCGCAACAATCCCCGAAAGCGGTGAGTTCGGGTCCTCACGGTTCTGCATCCCCGCTATAACTCTTACCGGGGCGCTGCACGGATCGTTGCGCCCATTGCCCAACTGGCCGTATTGATTGTCGCCCCAGGTATAGACATTACCATTGTCATCCAGCGCCATCGAATGACCCTCCCCAGCGGATATCGCAGTAATGTGCTCCAAAGGCGAATTCGGATCACCCGGGTCCTGCTCTCCCGAAAGCACAAGTACGGGCACATTGCTGTCGTTGTATGTGCCGTTCCCAAGGCGGCCGCCGACAGACCTCTCCCACTCTGCAGCGGTATCCCCGCCGCCCCACCCGGGCCCGTTATGCCCCCACGTAAAGACGCGCCCGTTCAAATTGGGATCCCACGGATCGTCGTTCTCCAGTGCCATGCAGTGATTCCACCCGGCGCTGACCGCAACGATGTGCTTCAAAAACGAATTGGGATTGCCGACGTCTTGCTCACCCGACAAAACTCTTACCGGCGTGTGACTGAAATTCACATCGGAGGCATTACCCAACAGCCCCCAGCCATCGGCAATACCAACCAATTCCTCGTACTCATCGTCCCCCCACATGTTGGTTCCCCAGGTATAGACGCACCCGTTGAAATTCGGGTCGCTGGGGTCATCGTTTTCCAAAGCGATAGACTGGTCCGATCCCGCGCAGATATCCACAATATGCTTGAGGTACTCATTCGCGTCGTTCGGATCATCCGCCTGCGCCCCCTGATGGACATATACGGGCGTCCATTCGTTGGAGTCATTCACATCATTCCCGCACTGCCCATACTTGTTATATCCCCACGCATAAGCATAACCATTCGCATCCACAGCCAAAGAATGACGCCCACTCCGACCTGCGGAAATCGCAACGATGTATTCGAGATACCCTGATGCCGTATTCATTTCACCATCGTGAACCTGCACTGGTTCATCCTGGTACTGCCCAAATCCATCGTTACCGAGACCGCCTTGTTCATTATCGCCCCAAGCCCAGACCATACCATTGACGTCTAAAGCCAATGAATGTCTCCATCCTGCATCGAGATCATCGATATTCTCGAGGTAATCTGAAGTAGAATACGTATCGCCTTTGAGAACTCTTAGGAGCACCTTCTGGTCTTGGTTATTACCGATGCCAAGTTGGTACCACCCATTGTCACCGCAGGCCCAGGGCCATTTGTTGGCGGTAAGGACAAGAGTGTGGTCTTCACCGCCGGAGATGTCTATACCCTTTGCGTTGTCTTTCCACCCGCCGAAAGACGAGCCGTTACCGATAAGAGTAATTAAACCTCCGATAACAAGAGCGTGCTTGTGTGTTGACATTTTGTTTCCTCCCTGAAAAGTGTGTTATATCCTTTTTTACTAAATTTCTTCCCACAAGGAGCACTCCGCCTATCCCAAATAGCAATATTGTTTCCGGCTCCGGTATAGCGGACGTTACATGGGCGTCGATAATATACCCCCCTCTCTGTCCGTGTAGCCGTAGATGATTTGACTGCCAATCGCCTAGGGGCGGAGCAGTCAATAGCAGCACATCGCTCCAAAGAGCGCGACCTGTATCGTCCTCCAACTGCCATCCGATGCTATCCACTAACGTACCGTTAGCAAGAGCCAAATTCTCATAACTAGTAAGCCAGTAGACGTCATTTCCCGATGGTCCGTCATTACCAACACCTATGAGAAATTGCACATTACCAGAGTCACTTTGAAAGTTAAAACCTCCAACAGACAATGATATCCCCGCTGGTGTGTCATAGTGCCAGTAATGCCCTACTGCTGGAGATGGATTTCTATCTGGAGTGGAAGAATCATAACTGTAGAAGCCAGTTATGATATCACCGACTTTAATATTTCCTTCCAGATAGTTTCTTTCGTCCGATACGCTGTCCACCACAGCTTGAATCTCTATCGTTATGAGTGTTGCTTCAGTCGGCGTTGTGGAGAAAGCCACCCCACATAAAATAGCTATCACCAGAAATATGATTTTCCTTTTCCGTTTCATTTCCCGTCCCTTTCAAAAGAGTGTGATAAATATATGATAACCTCACAGCGCTGTCTCCGCCGCACCTTCACTCAACCATTATACCAAATTCCCCTCTAACAACTCAACAAAAATCCGTTGAAACACGCATCTTTTTTGAGCCTCCTGGCACCCAAGAACCAGCACGGGCGTGCTGTTGCCGTCTGCTGCCGAACCGTTCCCTAATCGTCCCCCGCCGGCCCTTTGCCCCGGCCCGCTGCACTCACATGGCCTTTGCGGCGTCGCGGTCGATCAGCCATGTCACTTTGTCGAGGATCGGCCAGAGCGCATGAACGGGATAGCGGACCTCATCCGGCTCGCTTGTGAAGACCTCTCTTAGAATCCTCGCCTTCTCCTCCCCGCACACCAATACCGCAATGTGTGACGCCGCACACAGCACCGGGTGTGTCAGCGTTATGCGGTTCAGCTTCTCGTCAAGAACATAAACAACGCACGCAAGGTCCGTCGTATCGAAGCAGGCGTAGCTATCCGGAAACAGCGACCCAATATGCCCGTCAGCGCCCATCCCAAGCATAATCAGATCGAATTCGGGAATCTCCCCCCTTTTCGCGCCAAGCACCCGTCGAATCGTCTCCTCGTACGAGCGGGCCGCTACTCCGAAATCACCATACTCGGTCGGAATCCGATGAATGTTAAACTCCGGAATCCCGACTTTTTCAAGAAAAGTCTCAGCCGCCAGCCTGTAGTTGCTCCACTGCGAATCCGGGGGGACATATCGCTCGTCCACCCAGAACAACTGTATCTTCTCCCACGCAAGAGACCGCGCGCGCGGAACCTCCGCAAGCAGCTCAAAGAATCGTCTCGGCGTATGCCCCCCCGATACCGCCACGTTGAATACGTTCTTGAAGCTAATCGCTTTTTGCGCATCCCTCACGAAAACCTCAACGCTCTTATGCGCAAGGCTCTCGGCATCGGACGCAATCTCAAGTCTCGGTTGGTATTTGGCAGTAGTCTCCATAACTTCACCGGCCTTCCCTATCGGGCACAACCCGCCTGTCACTTGCGATCCCTCCGGCTGGGCAGACCCTCTCCACACAGGCACACACCTCCCCCGCATTTGATTCGGAACGTCGCAAGAAATGCCACAAATCCCAATTCATACTCCCGCCCTTAACTGTACGGCTTACACACATACTATTATCCAGCAAAGTGCGCGTTTTTGCCACAACTTTTTTCAAAAATAGGAAAATTCCCTCCCGCA
>CAYGZM010000064.1:0-19731 GCA_964354365.1 uncultured Pirellulales bacterium | reverse complement strand
GAGACGACGGCCTTGCCTTGAGGGGTGTTGGGGCCTGTGGATTTTTGGGCGTTAAGACGGTTTGCGAGGATTCTGGCTTCGGTAGTCATGATTTGAACCTCCATATTTTTGTATCATTTATTAGTTTGATGTGTATTATATCATATTATAAGTTAGATGTAAAGTGAATTATCATTTTTTAGGCACGGAGGCCACAGAGAACCTGGCGCGGCCTGAGGCCGCAACCAAATCCGAAGCACGAAATCCGAAGTCCGAAACAAATCCGAATCACCGAAACTCAAAATTCAAAACAAACCATAACGTCTTATTTCGACGGTGGTTATGGCAGCCGGATTCCAATATCAAGCAGAAAAAACAGGGAGTTGAAGGATTGTAGTACAGAGGGTAGAAACGACACGAGAGCGGAAACAGAAGACAGATTAACCGCAGAGATCGCGGAGACCGCGGAGAGAGAATGAGTAGATGAGAGAATGGGGAGATGGGGGTGGCGGCGAAGGTGCGAACGGAGGGAAGTCGGGGTTGTTTGGCGAGCGAAGGGGCGATATGCCGCGGCGGACTCGACAAGAGTTCTTTGAAACTGCAATACGACAGAGATCAAAGGGCAAACACAGAAAGTGCACCAGAGAGCTTTAATTGTCCGCCCGGACACCTTATGGACGACCGTACAAAAGCAATTATAGAAGAATTGTGAATCAAAATCAAACGTCTCAAAGAGCGAATCGAACCACTCGAAGAGGAGAATCGCTGGCTGGGGTAAAATTTTCCTTTTGACACGGGAGCACCGAGTTGGTATTTTGACAATTTGAGATAGGCCAATGGAGAAGTATGAGCTGGTTTAGGGCATTTGGCGCTATGGCCGAAGACGATTATGGTCTTGCTTTCCTAAGTGAGAATTGGTATAATCATTAGCTGAGGTGGAACAAAGGTTAAGCTAGACCGGGCGGAGCCCCGATATAATAGCAGTACGGTGTTCAGGTTGTGAGTAGGGATCCGTATGAGAACTTGTGAGACGGAAGCAAGAAAGCAAGAATAACGCAAGCACAGGTGTTGCGGGAGAATGTGAAAAGATGGGGAAAGCAAAGAAGCTAAAGCTAGGCGCGCCTAAGGGAACTGAGGGACCGGTGCCGGGAAAGGAAACGCGCGAAGTCTTCCGTGCCGCATTGGATATTGCGAGGGGTCTGGCAAATTCCAAAGGCTTGCGTATTGACGTTGACGTTTCCGGAAACCTTGATCTGACCATCGATTCGGACAAGTTGGAAGGGGTTGAGAAAGGCAAATTCAAGGGTGAGTTGACACGGGAGTTCTTCTTGTCACTTCTCCATACTGAGTTAGACTCCCTACTTGAGGCGGCCATGTACGACGATCCTTCCACAGGTGTCAAAGCCAAACTACCCCGGAGAGTAGTAGATGAGGTAGGGGTCGAGGAATTTGTCTGGCGCGTCACTGAAGTTGAGAAGGCGCTTGTTCCACCAAGCCTTAGGGAGCGAGTAACGCTTAGGAGAACGACAAGCGCTCTTGTTATCAAAGACCTTCGATGGCAGGTGGGGGTAAGGAAGCATGACAACGCGAGGGGCAAGATACAGGATATCCCGTATGGCTGCTTCTCGATAGTATACGATAGCGCGCGGACGAGTGACGCGGCGCTGCGAATCGGGGGAGAAGACATGGCTATTGAATTGCCTGTGGTTCGGGAACCGAAGCTGGTTACACTCGAATTACACGAAGCTGACGTTGATCAGCTTATTGAGGCGCTTACAGAATTACGGAGCAAGCTGAAGAAGGTGAGGAAAAGCGAGTGAGCAGAACTGAAGAAAGGGGTTTGGAACTGATGAGTCCCGGCTGGGAGACACCCCAGACAGTCGAGCGAGCTGTGGGTAAGGAAATCTGGTTCAAGCAAGCGCTCATGAATACTGGGCGGATAGAGCAACTTGAGGCAGGACAGGAGGGGTTAAAGAAGCTGGTTACGGCTTGGTTGCGCGCAGCAGAAAGTGGAGCAATCCGTGAAAGGTCGCGTGGAGAACGGGATTCGTTCACCACGTACATCGTGGTCTCGCGGAGACCGGGAAGAGAGTCCTGGGCGCGTTCTTGGGAAGACTCGCTAGTGAGGCTGGCGAACAGGGACGTTGTGTGGCAGTTGGCTGAGACGGAAACACGCAACGCGGACAGGCTCTCAGAGGTGGGGAGGCTTTTTTCTGAACTGAAAGAAGACTTTGAAGATATCGGACAGAGAATCGCCAGATGCGCCCTCTTAGAGGAATCGCTTGGCGGCTTGGAGAATGAACTCGAAGGAGAGGAAGCCGAATACCTAAGTTGGTGTGTCTCGCTCGTGCGTGATGTGCTTGATTACAACTATGCAGAGGACCTGACTAAGGATGGACTCGACGTGCTGGGGAAAGCAATAGGAGTAATATGCAGGAAGGGGTTGTCGTGCGACAGAGAGGATTATCGGGAGTTGCACAAGGAACTACTGGGTACGGGCTTAGTCCTGCTGCCGACGAGCCGAAAGGCACAAGAGAAGTACGGACAGAAAGAGAGCGCGGATGGCGGAGAAGAATTGTTATTTCCTCGACACATCCAGTCAGATTGCACGGCATTGGGCAGATGAGCAGACGAAGAGGAAGGTGCAAGCTGACCTGGAAGGATCGAGCCTGAAGAGTTCGCTTTATGTTGAGAGGGAGTACCGCTGCGGGATATTAAATTCTCTGATCTTTATTCACGTCCTTGTCAAGAAAGCACATTCGCTGGATGAAGCGGAAAAGAGGCTCGACAACATACCGGGAGTTGAGAGACTTATTCGCGTGATCGCGAAAAGGCTGTTCCGGAAATATCGGTCTGTTAAACCTTTTGTCACATGTCTGAAGCGGTGGATCGAGGAAGACTGGCAGAACTACTTCTACGACAAGGTTGTGCGAGAGTTGGTTGACATGACCAAGTGCAGTCGCGGAGCAGAGGCGCCGGTATGTGTTACACGGTTAGGATGGTACAAGCCCATAAGCACGAAGTGCCCGGGAGGGTGTGAGATTGCTAATTTCTGGAACGGCCATGCGGGGGATCTCGCGAAGCTTGCGGAAATGGAGGTAAATGACGCCAAGGGGAGCATGGGAGAGGTTCGGAATCAAGCTGCTGGCGTATTGCAGGGGAACACGGCCGAAGGCGAAGCGTGTAGGACGCTTGGCGATGCCGTGATTAGCATAGAAGCTCGTGACGGCTGTCCGGGGAGCACAATACACACTATGGATGCAGACTTCGAATCCCTGAGCCCGGTCCTCAAAACAAGCGTGCGGCGTTTGAGACTCCAGGGGTAGGTGTCGTGTTTGGGGTGAGGGAGAAGATAGTTGCCGGACGGGAAGGAGGCGAAGGGGCGGGATTATGGTTCAGTTGAGAAAAAAGGAGTGTTGCATCCGTGCGCGGGCTAGTAGATTGCCACGTCGATTTGCTCCTCGCAATGACGGCGTGGGGGGGGAAGAGCGATTTCAGATTGCAGATTTCAGATTTCATATTGAGGGGGGGTAAGGGGCTTCAGTGACGTGGGGGGGAAGAACGATTTCAGATTTCAGATTTCATATTGAGGGGGGGGGAAGGGGCTTCGGTGAGGTTATCGGAACCAGAGGGAGGGGTTGTAGGGACTGTAGCGGGTGCAAAAACCAGTGTAAAAAGAATGTAAAAGGTGGTGCTTTTTTGTGCGAAAACCGCGGTTCTTTGCAGAATGTTCACGAATTATCGGGAATTATCGTAACTTTTCGGGTCGTCAGGCGTCTCTATTAGTAGGAACGCCAGATAAAAGCCAGTCCCAGGGGAAGTTATAGAGCGGTTCATCGCAGGGGGCTGGCGGGTTCCCTAAAACTTGCACCATCACCCTCCTCCGAAAGGCCGATACCACAGGGTCGGCCTTTTCTATTTCTTCTGTTTGATTCGGCGCCGAAAAAAGGCTATCATAAGGGTTTATGAGAATTCCGCTGACAAAATACGGCTGGCCGCAGGTGGTCCTTTACCCCCTGGGCATCTTGACGGGAATGATTGCCCTGGCGTTGACCCCAAAGACAGTTTTTCCCCCCTGGGTGGTAGTTGCTATGGAAGTCGCCCCGGGTGCAGTCCTCGTGTGGTCCTTGAGTTTTTTCCGCGACCCGGAGCGTTTGTGCCCATCAGACCGCAATATCCTGCTGGCGCCCGCGGACGGCACGATAACAAACATCGACGAGGTAGAGGAGGACAACTTCATCGGCGGAAAGGCCGTTCGGATAGGAATCTTTCTGAGCATTTTCAGCACCCATATCAATCGCGCCCCCTGCAACGTGAAGGTTGAGAAAATAACGTACAAAAAAGGCAAGTACAAAAACGCAATGAATCCGCAGTCCGGAAGGGTCAACGAATCGAACGACCTGGCCTTAGTGCGAACGGACGACCCAAGGGACAAACTGATTGTGCGACAGGTCAGCGGGAGCATTGCCCGGCGGATCGTCTGCGCCACCGTCGCCGGACGAGAACTGGCCGGGGGCGAGAAATTCGGAATGATAAAATTCGGGTCAAGGACGGAATTGTACCTGCCCGTTCGCAAGGAAGCCAGGTGTCTCGTGGAAATAGGCGACAAGGTCAAAGCAGGCCTGACCGCCCTTGTGAGGTACGAGCAATGCCAAGATTAAGAACGGAAGCTGCGAAAAGGAGCCTGCTGCGCCGCGTGCGAAGGCAGAGGCTCAGCTACATCACGATCCTGCCGTCGCTGATAACGATTCTCAACGGCGTGTGCGGTTTCTCGGCAATCATATTCGCCAGCAAATACCCAAACGAGAGGATCGGGCGCTTCTCCTATTTTGCGATAGCCGGCTATATGGTCGTGCTGGCAATGGTTGCGGACATGCTCGACGGGCGGCTGGCCCGGATGAGCAAGAGCACTTCGAGCTTTGGCGGACAGCTCGATAGTCTGTGCGATGTAATCAGCTTCGGGGTGGCGCCTGCGTTCTTGATGCTCAAGATGCTCGAGGGCAAAATGGCGGGCCTAGCCGAAACGAATCCTGTTTTTGCAGGTTTTTTTCACCGGTTCATCTGGCTGGCGGGGGCGGCGTACATAAGCTGCGCGGCGATTCGCCTGGCCCGGTTCAACGTGGAGAACGAAGAGGACGAGTCGGCGCACATGAGTTTTATGGGCCTGCCGAGCCCGGCTGCAGCCGGCGTAATAGTCAGCCTGATTATATTTCATCAGCAGACGCTTTCGGACCTTTCAGACAAAAACACGGTGGCGTACGCTGTCTGCGAGAATATCATTATGTACGCCCTGCCGTTTCTGGCTCTTGGCGTTGCGATTCTGATGGTCAGCAGGATTCGATATCCGCACGTGTTGAACCAGTACGTAAAGGGCAGGAAGCCTTTCGCACAGTTTATAAGGGTCCTGCTGCTGCTTGCTTTTGCGATATGGGAGCTTCCGGCGGCTTTAGTGGTGGTTTTTTGTGCCTTCGCCGCAAGCAGCGTTGCAAAAAGGCTTTATTACAGGCTGATCAAGAAGAATCCCCTGCTGCAGGCGGTCCCAACCCTGGAAGCGGACAAATAGACTCAAGGTGCTACACAACTGCCGGGACGCTCGGACTTTCTTTGTGCTTGGCGGCGGCCTGGTTCATCTTGTAGTACCGCTCAACTACGCCGACGAGCCTGGTCAGCATCTGACGGCCCTCGATGCTGGCTTCCAGCCCGACAATCTGGAGTCCGAGATAAATGGTATTGCCGTCGGCCCTGGGAAGGGCGTTCCTGATTTGTGCGGTGAGCACCAGCGGCGTCTCGTAGGGCAGGGGGGTGAATCGTATCCCGATGAACTGGCCCTGCCTGAACTGCGGCTCCTCGCCGGATGCGTCATCTTCGAGCATGACCTGTGCGCCGCCGGCGGAAATGTCAACCAGCCTGCCGCGGCCATAACGACGAGCATCCTGCGGGCTATCGGGCATCCGCTCCCGAGAGTCGGGGCTGCTCTTGCGGTGCCAGAGCGTCACGTTCACCTTTAGCGGCGAGGGCACCTCAACCCGGAAATAGCTCCGCCGCTGGATGACCTCAATGTGTTCGGGGACCGCCAAGACAACCATTCCTCCGGCGGTCTCAGTCGAGGGCTCGAGCGCGACGACAGCGGTGTCAAAAACGAACTTGCCGTACTCGTGCTTGAACGATATGCCGACAGGCTGACCGATCTGTATGTTGATCGGATGCTGCCTGCTGTGCGCGTGAGTGCTCTCGACGCACAATCGCTCGCCGGACAGCTCAACGGGCAGAACTTTGGCGACGTGCCATTTGCCCTTCGACAAATAGGACATAATGGCCGTCACTTTCTTGTCGATGGCGGCTTGCAGCACCTGTTTCGGCTCGGCCTCGTTCATCATCACTACTTCATTCATTTTAGCCTCCCCCGTGATACGACCTGGGCCTGGCATTCTGCAGTAAATGTGCGAAACAGAGGCGCACGAATAAGCAAAACGCGGCCCGGAATTTCTTGCCTCGCACGCCTGCCTCGAGAGCAATGAAAGCCCCCGGTCAAACGGCGTCCCGAAATAAGGCGACGTCAACGCCGCCCCTGCTTTCAACGCTGAAACAGCCTTTCTCAGCATCCGAAGGACCATTTTTGGGCATCCAATCTGTTCCGTCCCGGCCTCCAAAGGCACTATACGAGGCTTTTTGAAGTCGGGCGAACCCCATAAATATATATGAATCATTTCGGCAATCGGCAAAGCCGGTTTCACTTAAACTGGCCAATTATTTGCACCGCTTGCTTGTTTTATCGGGAATCCCGGAATTGAGGGCTTATAATAGTGGTTTTCGCGGCCTCGGAGATTCGGTCGTGCCGTTGATCCGCCCGATTGTCGGCGAACGGGGGCAGGCTTGAAATGGCCCCAGCCCTGTAGGGTGGGCTTCAGCCCACCAGTTCGGTGGGGGCAAGCCCGCCATTGTCCGTGCGGGCAAGCCCCACCCTGATATGGAACGACCTTTGTCAATATGTTATCAGCTTGTTTTTCGTTTGTTGCATTGTCGTATGGGAAGACTTCGGTGCAGGCGGCTTCGACGATGAATCAGTCTGATATTCGTGGATTAGTCAGGCAGGTTGTTTATGTGCTGCGAGTCTGGTATGATGTTGCGCGTATTATGAGTCATTCCAGGATAATTTGAAGAGTTTCGGGGTGAAAGGAAGAATGTAATGAGAGAGACTGCACAACGGCTGGTATTGTTGGCTTTCGTGACTTTCTACTTTGGCGTTGAGAACATCGCGTCACCCGGGAATCTAGCGCGGGCGGCAGAGGAAATCGACCAGGCCCGCGTCAAAGAGATCGCGGCGATGATGTCCAACACGGCCAAGGGGCCGGGCGCCCCTATAACAGACAGGGACGCATGGAATCGACTGGCCGGGAACGATTCATTGAAGGGCGTAATCGCCGAGGCACAAAGTCTATTGCGAGACCAGATTCCCGAACAAAGCGACGATTTATTCCTGGATTTCTCTCGTACCGGCAACCGCACGCGATGGCAGTCCGTCAGCGGTCGTCGCCGAGAAAGGGTGCGGACATTGGTCTTGGCCGAATGTCTGGAGAACAAGGGGCGGTTCATCCCGGCGTTTGAGGAAGTCGTCAAGGCCCTGTGCGCCGAGCGGACATGGGTGATGCCGGCCCACGACGGCAGCCTTGCGAACTTTAACAGGACAAGTATCGATATTGACCTTGGCTCTTCGGGTCTCGGCTGGTCGTTAGCTACGGGCGATTACCTTCTGGGTGAGAAGCTCGGCGCGGAGTGTCGGCGGATGATTCGGGATAACCTCGAGCAGAGGATATTTCGGCCATACGAGGATATGGTTTCGGGCAAGCGGGAGAAAAACTGGTGGATGACGACGACGAACAACTGGAACGCCGTCTGCCTTGGGGCAGTGACGGGTTCCGCACTGGCGGTGATTGATTCGGCTGAGCGTCGCGCGCTGTATATCGCGGCGGCGGAGCACTACTCGCGGAACTTCCTGAGCGGATTTACCGATGACGGTTACTGCTCGGAGGGCCTCGGCTACTGGAATTACGGCTTTGGCTATTATGTGATGCTCAGCGAGGCGATTCATCAGGCTACCGGCGGCAAGGTTGACCTTCTTGCAGACGGCCGGGCCAAAGCGGCCGCGAAATTCGGAGCCGACATCGAGATTATCAACGGCGTGTATCCGGCCTTTGCGGATTGTTCGGTCAGGGCCAGGCCCGATTCGAGACTGATGTATTTTGTCGGCCGGAGGTTTGCTATGGGATTGCAGCGGTGGGAAGAGATAGACCCCGTCGGCGCGGATGGCTCTCTGTACGAGAGTATGATATACAGCTTTGACAACTCAGCTTCGCGGACGCAGCCGGCCTCGGCGGTTTCCTCGGGACCCGGCGTTCGCTCGTGGTTCGACAAAGCCGGAATCCTTGTCTGCAGGCCGACGACCGGTTCGGCATCGCAGTTCGGCGTGGCGCTGAAGGGCGGGCACAATAACGAACATCACAATCATAACGACGTCGGGTCGTTCGTCGTGGTGCTCGGCGATACGGCGCTGCTGCTTGATCCGGGCGGGGAGGTATATACCGCCCGCACATTCAGCAGCCGTCGCTACGAAAGCAAAGTCCTCAACTCATACGGCCACCCTGTCCCGGTTGTCGCCGGAAAGTTGCAGCAGACGGGGAGCCAGGCTCGCGGGCGTATTATCAGTAGTGACTTCACGGACAGGACCGACACGCTGGCGCTTGATATCTCTTCGGCATACGATGTCAGCGAGCTCAAAAAGCTCGAGCGCAAGTTCGTGTATTCACGCCAGGGCAGCGGCTCTCTGACGGTGACCGACCAGGTCGCCTTCTCCCGGCCTTGTGATTTCGGCACGGCGCTGGTGACGCTCAGCGACTGGAAGAAGGTCTCTCCTTCGTCGCTGACGGTCTATGACTCGGGCAAGGCTCTGCGAGTGGATATCGAGGTGGACGGGGCGGAGTTCGAGATTGAGGCTGAGACAATTGACGAGGATGTCAGCGCGCGAAAGAAGCCGACGCGATTGGGCATCAACCTGAAGGGGCCTGTAAGCAGTGCGACTGTCCGCCTTGTGATAAGACCCATAGAGCAAAGCGGCCCGGCGGAGCGTTAATACCATTCGGCGGCTCCCGGCACACCGCGGCCGCGCTGCGAATGACGGGCAGAGCACAGAAAAAAGAGAACTATAGCTTAAAATATGATGTTCGTATAAATGAACATCGCCTTCTCTCACCGCCGGGGGATGTGGAGGGATGAAATTTACTTGATTGACGGGGGCGAGGGCGGTTAGATGATGGGCGTGAACAACTGTTTTCGGGGAACGGTTTTTTGGAGGTGCAAGATGCGAGTGATAGATTTCCTGGACGAGTCGGGCGTGAAGTACGAGGTCACGGACCACGAGCCGGCGTTCACCGCCCAGCAGATGGCGGCGGCGGAGCATGAGCCGGGCAGATACGTGGCCAAGCCGGTGATTGTCAAGGCGGACGGCAAGCATCTGATGTGCGTCCTGCCTGCGCCGTGCAAGGTCGATTTGAGGGCGCTGAAGAAGCAGTTGGGCGCAAAGTCGGTCGAGTTGGCGGACGAAAACGATATGGGCGGAATGTTCGAGGACTGCGACCTGGGCGCCGAGCCGCCTATCGGCAATCTCTACGACCTGCCCACGATTATCGACAAAGCGCTCGTAGAGGACGACCACATCACCTTCCAGGCCGGCACACACAACAAGGCCGTCCGGATGAGCATGGCCGACTACCGCAGATTAGTCAAGCCCAAGGTGCTCGAATTCGGCTATCACGTCACATCATAAGTGCGTGATAATGCAGCAAATGCGACGGCGGCCCGCCGGAGAAATTGTCAGTAAGGTTTTTCCACAAGCCGACCGCCCACGAATTTGTGCAGTATGCTTGAGATGAGGGTCTGATACGCCAGACCTTCTTCGAGAGCCCTCTTCTGAATCTTGATGAGGTCTCTCTCTGAGATTCTGATATTGACTCTCTTGTCCTTCCGAAAGGCGGCTCGGGCGTACTGTTCGTACCTTTTCGCCTCTGTCTTAAAACCCCGGATGGATTTCCACCTACCCTCCTCGACAGCCTCCAGCAGCTTCTTTTCTTCTTTACTGAGTTTCACGTTTATTACCTCCGAGATATCTCTTTGTCATTTTCCGGCTCGGGATTATTGTCTTTAGAAACACACATTCCTCTGTCTCAACAAAAGGCACCAGATAAACATAATCGTCAACCTCGACAACGAATACTTTCTGATCGGGATACTTATCGGGGTTCGGCTGTTCGATAATATCGAGCAGCCCGCCTCGAATAAGCGAGAAGACGATTTCTTCAAATGCAATGTTTCGCTCGGACCGTAACTCGTCATTCTTGCCAACATTCCAATCAAAGTTCTTCATGGTACAAATATAGCATAATGTGTGCCTTTTGGCAATAGTACCTCTCTCTTTCTTCAGTTCTTCACGTAGAACGCGATTTACGCTGTAATAACGCCCTCTATCTGCCTGGGAAATGCGTTTATCGCCTTTGGGCTACCAGCAGCCAAGAGGCCTGCGCACGCCCGCCAACGCGCTCGTTCTGCTGGTAGCCGCCAAAGCGCAAAACGCACCTTTAGGATTACAAAACAGCCGGTAGGGTGTGCAAAATGAATTTTGCACACGCGGAAAGTCTAACAAGAAATCCAGGTCATCCTATCTCGTCGTCGATCCAGGAGATAAGCTCCTTCAGGTCGTTGAGGGTAATATCGCCCATGTGCGCGATTCTGAAGGTCAGCTCTTTTAGTTTTTTGTAGCCGTTTCCGAAGGCGGTGTTGTGCTTTTTCTGTACTGCGGCGATGACTTCGCCGATGTTGATCCCCCGGGTGTTCTTGATTGCTGTGAGGGTGTTGGATGCATACTTTTCCTCGCAGAAGAGCTCGAATTTCTTTTTGGCCCAGGTCCTTACGAAGTCGGCCATTTTCACGTGCCGCTTCCAGACGTTTTCCATGCCCTCTTTCACGAGTTTATGACACTGGTAGTTGAGCGCCATAATGTGGGGTATGCTGGGTGTCACGAGGGTCTGATTTTTCTGGGCGGCCTCCGCCCAAAGCTCAAAGTTGAAGTAGTAGCCGCGGTTGGGCACGCTCTTGCTCTTTTCGAGCGCGCGGTTGCTGACGACGGCGACGGCGAATCCGGGCGGAATGGCAAATGCCTTCTGGACCGAGGCGAACGCAACGTCCCAGCCGAGCTCGTCGAATTTCAAAGGCAGGCCGATCATACCGCTGACCGAATCCACAAAGACAAGGACATCGGGGTATTTCTTTTTCATCATCTTGCTTATCTCGGCGACGGGATTCATCAGGCCGGTGCTTGTCTCGTTGTGAACAAGCGTTACGGCGGCGTATTTGCCGGTCGCGAGCTTTTCGTCGATCATTTCCGGGAGAATGGCTTTGCCCCATTCCACTTTCAGCTCATCGACATTCGCTCCACAGCTTCTGGCCACCTCGGCCCACTTGTCGCTAAAAGCGCCGCAGCCGGTCGCCAGCAGCGTCTCGCCGGGGGCGAGGCAGTTGCGCACCGCCGCCTCCCAGATTCCCGACGCCGACGAGGTGGACAGGAAAACGTTCTGCGTGGTGAAAAGGATTTTCTTGAGCATATCGACCGTTTCGCCGTGGAGCTGGGCGTACTCTTTGCCGCGGTGTCCGAGTGTCGGACGGGCGAGCTGCTGTAGGACATCGTCAACGACCATTACCGGGCCGGGGATGAACAATCTCGGCGGGTTCTTCCAATCTGGCATTTTCAGGTTCTCCGGGAAAAAAGTTAGAGTTTGTTGATAGTTACACCTGTGAACATTTTCGGATAGAAGTACGTCGATTTCTGCGGCATTCTTTCGCCTGCGTCGGTGACTTCTATCAACTGCTGCAGTTTTATTGGGTTCATAAAAAACGCGGCCTGTTTCAGGCCCGCGTCCACCTGGGCAATCGAATCGTCGATTGCGGTCGGCGCATCTTTGACGTATTCAAGATTCTCGCCTCGGGCCAAAACCTCTTCGTCGATGCCGAGCAGCTCGTCGAGGATGAGCTTGTGCAGCACAGCAACGTCAAGTGACCTGTACGCCGCGCTCATATTCGGCGCCGCGACATTCATTGCACGCGCATTCTTGAGGACGGCGGCGTAGAAGACGCTGTTCGGCCCGTAGATGCCAAAGGCCTTCTTATCCTTACCGTGCTCGGCCCGCATCCGTGCAAGCATTTCCTGCCTGGCGTCGGCTTTGGCCTGTCGCTCCCTGCCAAAGGCAAACCCGGTGACTTGGAAATTCCTGCCGAGGTCCGCAAGCAGCCTGTCCATATTGAAGTCCGGGAGATTTGCCACGAGCCGATGGGTGGCCAGGACTATCAGGCCCTCGTGAGACATATTGGTGAAAGCAAGCATCTGGTATTTCGCCGCGGGATTGGGGCTTTCCTTCGAATAGGTCAGGCCGGTTGTGTAGCGGTGATGACCGTCGGCGATGATGCAGTTCTTGTCGCGCATCATTCGCACGATTGCGTCCACGTCCTTTTTTGCGGTTATTGCAAAGAGGCGATGCCGGACGTCCTGCTCGTCGATGCAATCGAGAATGGCGGGTCCGGCCGAGGCGCTCTGGATGATTCTGTCGGCTATTCCCTTCTTGTCTTCATAGAGCATAAAGACCAAGCCGAAGTCGGCGGCGGTCGCCCTCTTGAGATTGAGCCGGTCGAGCATCGCTTTGCTGAGGGTCTGCTCGTGGGGTCTGACCGGCCCGGGCGGGCCGAAATCCTCGAGCCTCGCCAGCGCGATGAAGGTGAGACGCCGGTATTGAGCGCCCCCTACCTCAAAATCCTGAACGTAGCCGTATATCGCCTCGGCGGGGTCCTGCTTTAGGGCGCCGCTGGCTATCCAATCGCCCAGGTAGCCGGCGGCCCGCGTGTACTGGTTGTCGGCGGGAGTCTCGTTGGGCTTTGTGATGCGGACGATGTTATAGGGGCTTTTTCGATAGAGCCGCCGCCGCTGCTCCGGGCCGATCACGTCGTAGGGCGGGGCGATGCAATCGCCCGCGTTGCCGACGACCGCAGGATTAAATCTGAACGCTCTAAACGGCTTAATTTCCATACGTGTATCCCGTGTTTACGGGTTTATACTGTCATCGGTTCGCTTTGCTGAGCACCGGGGAACCAACGGAACGCGGAATGATACAGCAGCCCCGGGCGGCTGTCAAGCGTCAAAATGCCGATGGCGATTGTAAGCATCGTTCTCGCCGTATTTTCCTCGGCAGCGCCTTGCACGATATCACTTCGGCAGGGTGGGCTTCAGCCCACCAGTTCGGTGGGGCTTGCCCCACCGCTGACAATGCTCATCGCCGGTGTTCCTCGGAGCGGATGCGCCAAGAAAGAGGCAGGCAATATGAGCAGCTCGTCAAAACAGGAAGCCGCAGCCAACAAGCCACAGAAATCCGTCCCGAGCAAAACCGGCCCTGAGCAAAGCCCAAAGGCCCAAGGCTCTGTCGCGAATCGAGTCGAAGTGCCGGCCAAATCCGACAAATACGAAAAGGCCACCTTCGCCGCCGGCTGCGCGCTCTCGGCACGTATTTCCGTAAGTACCTTGCTGTGAAAAGGTTAGACGCGTGGAGCACAAGAAACGGAGAGGGCGGGATTCGAACCCGCGGTAAGGACAAACCCTACACGGCCTTTCCAAGACCGCTCGATAAGCCACTCCGACACCTCTCCGGTGTCTGCTGTAAGTATAGCAGGAAGACCGAGGCTCTGCAAGGCAGAATACAAGGCGGCATAATGGGGGGACACGTTTTTTTGCAGAAAAATAAACCGCGCAGGCCCGTTAAAAGACTAAGATGTATGGAATGAGGAACGCAAGTGAACAGCTTGTAGAACTCTGGCAACAACATTACGAGTGATAATCAAGGAGAAACAGCATCTAGCGGGAAGTCAAACGGCTGGAGCTCCGCATCGCTGAATTGGCCGGGGCCATCGGCGAGGGGTCCGGGCGGGACTGAGGACCTTGGCATCGAACAAACAGCCCGACGGTATAGTAGAAGATTCATTTGGAACGAGAGAATATGAGCAAGCAAGATCGCTTACTAACATTGTTCTTACGGATTATGGGAAGTGCTGCGCTATTGGCTGTCGGGGCGGTCGTTATGCCTTACTCATGGATGGATGCTGTCCATCAATGGCTTGGTATGGGCCGGCTGCCCAGCGAGGCGATTGTCGGGTATCTTGCCCGATCCACTTCGGGCTTCTACGCGATGTTCGGCGGGCTGATGTGGATAGTCTCGCTGGATCTGCAGCGGCATCGCCTGGTTCTTTGCTACCTTGGCGCGGCGACGATTGTGTTCGGCCTGGCGCTGTTTGCTGTTGACATTTTCGAGGGCATGCCGCTATACTGGAGTCTTGGTGAAGGGCCGGTAAATACGGCTTTCGGGGTATATATTCTGGTCTCGAGCCGGCGCTTGAAGAGGCAAGGATAGCGCAGCCGGAAGGAGCGAGAATGAGGGTAATACTATTTACAGGTAAGGGCTGCGCGCAAAGAGAAGCTGATGGCTCTTCGTTCTCTTCTTGACGCGAAGATAGAGGGTCTCGAAGAGAACAAATCAGGCCAGAAGAAACCGCAGAAGGTCAAGGTCGATTAGTCCCGGAATGCCCCGGTGAGCCGGCTCGCCTCCTGTTCCAAGAGGAATTGCGTTCGGCGATTATCACCATTCGGCGGTCCCCCCCGTAGTTCAGTGTCACTGCATATCGCTGTTGCCCGGGCGTTTCTGCTGAAAGAAATCCTGCAGCAGCTTGGCGCACTCGTCGGCGAGTACACCGGATGCAATTTCTAACCTGTGGTTCAGCCGTTCATCCTGCACGATATTGTACAGGCTCCCGCACGCCCCGGCCTTCGGGTCGCTGCAGCCATAGACTAATCTGTCCAACCTTCCCAGCACCAGCGCCCCGGCGCACATCGCACACGGCTCCAGCGTGACGTAAATCGTGCAGCCGTGCAGCCGCCAGCTTTCGATAAATGCCGCCGCCTGGGTCAGTGCAATTATCTCCGCGTGCGCCGTCGGATCCTTGAGCTGCTCTCTTTGATTGTATGCCCTGCCTATGACCTGATTCTCATAGACAACGACCGCGCCTATCGGCACATCGCCGTTCTCCTGGGCAATCTTCGCGGCCTCTATGGCCTGCCGCATGTACTGCTCATCCTGTTCTGCTTTGGTGACATTCATACAATGATCATCGGGCAATTGACATTATCTACCACAGGGCTCCGACTACCGAGCGGTTTATCTCACGGGTGTTCCCGATGCGACTCTATGGAGAGCGAAGTCGTCGAAGTCGGCCTCGAAGCGGTAGTCCTGCGTCAGAGTAGTCTTGCCGCGAAGCCATACGCTTATCGCATCTGCAATCGGCCGAATCGGCTCGCCCTTGTACGGGACAAATACGCCGTGCAAAGACGGCAATTCCTCCCACCGGATTGTGGCCGCATTCGGATCCTCATCCTGGCCGGTCGGGTCAAAGCCGATGAAGCAGGAGTGCTTGTCATCGACGGGCCAGGTCGAGCGGACTTTGCCGGTCAGTCGATAGGTCTCGCCCTTGCTCAGGCCGGCCACACGCTGAACATAACCGCCGTCGCCGGTCTTGCCGGTGGCGCTGCCGCCAATAACCCGGGCGATATGATTGGCGCTTTCTTGGCCTTCAGTGACATACCGATGGCAGGTGGCGAGGTCGATTGAGAATCGCTTCCAGAAAGCAGGTGCAGTGTCGTTGGGGTCATCGACGTTGTTCAGGCTGGATTCCATATCGCCGTTTTTGATCAGATTCGGACCTTCAACAGCCTCCTGCCAATTGCCGGCATCGTATCTGTATTCGACGATTTGCATATCGAGGTCGAAATCCTGCTTGTCGCGGCACTTTCGGTATGCGGCCCCCAGCTCGTAGTCATCGGGGGCGGTCTTTCGGTAGGGGTTGAAGCCGGGCTTGTCATCGCTGATTTGGCCTTTGATGTTCACGTATCCGTGCAGCGTATAGTAATTCTCAATCGATTCAAATTCGACGGCATAAAGTCCGCCCGGATCAAGCGGCACTTCACCCGGCGCGAAGGATACGCCGAAAACGCCCCACGAGGCGTCGCCGGTGTAGTTGCCGTTGCCGATAGCGATTTTCTCGATCCCGACAGCCTCGCCGTCCGGCCCATTACGCCGAACACGGACCTTTACGCGCTGGCGCATCATCGATGGCTGCACGCCCGACGTCGCCGCATACAGAATGACCGACGCGAGGCTTTTGCCCTGTGCAATGTACGTCTGCGACCAGGATTTGTCGAAGCCCGCGAATTCAACGAACTTCTTCTGCACTCGTTTGTTGTAGGGCACAACCAACCCGTCGGAATCGGAGTTGACGGCCATACACAGCCTGCGTCCCTGCCAGCCCGTCTTGCCCGCCTTGCCTATGCGAAAACAGTCGAGCTCGCCATTCTCATCCGGTCTCCAGAAGGCCTGGAAGCTGCCGTCCTGCGATTCGGCTCTTAGATGCACAGCGTAGGTCTGGCCGGGTTCTGTCGGGACCTGGCCTGAATCCCACCCGGCGCACCACCAGTAATTCTTAGGGCCGCCGCAATCAACGTCCAGTACGGTCGCAGCCGGACCTACCTGCGGCCACTTGTCGGGAACTTCACCCGTCTTTTTATGGATTGAGACAAGAATATTCTGGCCTTTCGGCCCGGGGCCATCGACTCCATCGGTGGCCAGTTTGAAACCTACCCGCGCGATGCTCGTGCCTTTGGCGACGAACATCTGGAAGTAGTCGCCGGCCGGCTTTTCGTCCCACGCCCCTTCGTAGAAGTCCGCATAGTCAAACACAGGCGACAGCACGCGGTCCTGCACATCCCCGGGACTTGTGAATTGATTGGTCAGGACGATGGGGCGAATCAGACCCGCCGGATCGGAAAATACGATGCTGTACCTGCCCGCACTGCCCGGCAGGAAATACCAGCCCGCAGGCGCCATCTCGAACGTCCGAAACCCCACCGCCTGGCTGTCCGGTCCCGCCAGGCTCGCAAAACAATGCACCGCCGTCATCGCCACCATATCGCTGCTGCCGGCGTATCGCGGGGCCAGAAGCCGACCCTTGAAAACGATCTGAGCAGGACTCGAAGCGCAAATAGCAAGCTGGACAACCAGAATGAAACCAACAGCACGCGATTTCTCGCTATGCCTGCAGATGTAACTAAGCGCATGCCCCATAGGAATACACGGTCAAAACTTCCCGGCCCATAACACACGGAATGAGCACCACAAGTCATTTCAAATGCAAATAGCCGGCATCAAACGGACGCCGGCCCGCAAATAACCCCAAGGGGAGTCGAGCCCCTGGTTTGAAAACAGTAATTTTAGAATAATCGAGGGCTGAAATCGAATGAATTTTTCCCGAGACATTCCCGCACTAACTCAACCGACCACGGTTCGTTTAGCTCTGCTTTGTCCACGTCGCGAGCAAGATCACTTAGGGAGACAAAAGTCCCACTCAAAGAAGTTCCTCGCCTTTCAAAAAACTCCGCCTTGCTGAGGGCAACCGAAACATCATCGCTTTTGGCACACCATTCAAAAACTATTGCGACATGCTTTGATGCTCCACCGCCATTGTCGAGGTAAACTGCTGCAACGATTTTCAGGTCACTAGGTTCCACATTTAACCTAAGTTCTTCTTTCACTTCCCGAACCGCACAGAGGAGTAATGGATTACCATTGGTTGCATCTTCCGCCCGAACATGACCACCAGCCCATATGACGACCTTCTCGTGTAAAGGGTTGTCCTCAGACCGTTCTCGACGTTTCAGACGAAGGATTTCACCGCTTGCATTACGTACAATGACAACTGGCAAGGCTTGAACCAAAGTATTATCAGATTCGACCTGCTCACGTGGTATAAAACTTCCAGACTCGAGAAATAAATCCATAACCTTGTGAGCATCAGGAGCTAAGAGACAACTCTTACCAGCAAAAACCTTACGAATTATGCTCTTATCAAGACTCATGATATTTTCTTCAATTTCTTTCTCTATCGTGGAAAGAATGATTTCCGCCACAACCTCCGCCGTCCGTCTTGGATCGTCTTTGGTATCACCTGACGAAGTATCAATAGTGTTAATTCGAAACACATTCTTAAATCTTTGTGCGCACTCCAAGTTGGTTTTGTTGATTTGCTGTAGCACATCCTTATTCATGATCGATCCCTTTCCATTCTCCACGGGGAGATGTCCCTGTTCGCGTTTCATCGCATCTTCTGGAGACGCAAGCATTACAATAATAGTCGTAACACGTTTACACCAGTCATCGATTAGCAGGAAACTCTCAATAATCTGACGATCTGCCGAGCGGATCCTGGCTAGCCGTTCCATCATTGATAACCAACATATTGAATCAAATATGCCGCGATCAAGGAAGAGGATGTGCGGGTCATCTCCTCTGGGTGGGTCCTGCGTCTTCTCAAGAATTTGCGCGAGAGTGGTGCAGACAGTCCAAATGTTAAAATTTGCATGTTTCTTATCACGAATAGGGCAAACAGAAGCTCGTTCTACAACTACTTCTGTGCGAAAACCACATCGCTTAAAAAAGGCTTGGACTTGCCCAAGAGTGCTGGTTTTTCCAGCTTTTGGAACGCCAGCAAATTCTACAACTATAGGTTTTCGTGCAGTCTCCGCAAATTTACTCGCGGCTTGTTCAGCACGAATTTGGAGTTTTGACTTCACGTGTTTGCATTTCCTCTGCAATAAAAGCCAGTATTTATGACGCTCTACTGTTCACCTGTTCTGCTGCTCAAATGCTCCATTTTGACCGACGCGGCCGGTCAAAATACCCCCAAGGGGAGTCGAACCCCTGTTACCGGGTTGAGAACCCGGCGTCCTGGGCCACTAGACGATGGGGGCACAAATTCGTATCTTGTCGCTCGTATTTCGTATCTCGTTCCCGGCAAGGGCCAATAGCCTGCCGACGCAACACGCTTCACGAGATACTCGCCAATAGCGACGGCCGGGTCTAATCCAACAACCCCAGGCTTATAACGCCATCAATCGCTGCCTAAGTGCTTGTCCTGGCTATTATTACGTATCTTTCGAGCAGTCTCATACCGACAGCACACGCACAGTATAGTCACCGCCAGTCGGCAGTCAAGACAGAATCGAGTAAAAACTGAACCGACACCGGAGAATATCGAGGCCGTAAAGAGAGTTTTAGTCCAAAGGGCGGTTAAGAGGCACTGCAATTCTGCCGATGGTGAAGGTACCGAAGCGCACTTACCTGTGCTGTAGCAATAATTGAGCTTATGTACGGAGGAGTTATGACACGCAATTCATGCAAGATGGTCATTAAGAAAGAAGAATTCTGGCTTGTTTTCCTGAATCTGGCCCTGGGAGCGGTATTGATTACCCTCATCTGGGGCGTAGGCATATAGGCAATTCCGCTCAATTTGCATCGTCATTTTTGCAGGCCATCCATCCCAGCCTTCCTGTAGTCCGGTATTAATGAAGGATTCCAGCTCCAGTCTCATTGTCGCTGCCATAGAATCCATTTTTGCGCCTCTATTTCTCTATGTGACCACTTCTGCCGTGTTGTTTGCCATCATCGGGTTAGTGGCCGGAAACCCCACTGAGGTTACACCCGCAAGACGCGTTCCCTTAACACCGGCTTGAGATACGTCCGAGAATCTCGATTTTGCTTTCCCACTTATGCGAATCGATCCCGG
>CAYGZM010000063.1:0-20271 GCA_964354365.1 uncultured Pirellulales bacterium | reverse complement strand
TTTCCACATTTGTCTATGATACACTCGATGTTTCCACCCGCCTGGCTCGCTATGTTTTACAGGAATTGACCGGCTGGCAGGGATTCATTGGCGGGTGTTTGGCGACATTAGCCAGTCTGGGCATTCCGCTGGTCTTTCTCTTGCTGACCAGAGAAAAGGCTTATCTGGTGGCATGGCCGATTTTTGGCACCAGCAACCAGATGCTCGCCAGTTTGACGCTGCTGGTCATATCCGTCTGGCTGGTGCGTTCCGGCAAGAGTGCTGTTTACACCATCCTGCCGATGATATTCATGCTGGTGACAACCGTCTCCGCCCTGATTCTTCAAATCAAGCCCTTCGTTTTGTCATTTGAGGATATCATGTCGGGCAAGGGCGTTAAGCCGGAGGTTATGATCTCCGGGATTTGCGGAGTTGTTCTACTGGTGCTGGGCGGGTTGTCGGTCCTTACGGCGGCCAAGTCATTGCTGGTAAAGCCGGATGCCATACGCCCCGCATAAGGTGTTCCACCGGTCCGGCGCGGCGGATTGGGGATGGGCGAATGAGCATCTGTGTAAAAGTAATTTGGTGGTTCTGTAGCCGCCTCTCTTCCCCGGTGCCTTCGCGCCGCCTTAATCAAGTCCCCGGCGTGCTCGCGCTGTGGATGACAATCGAGGCCCTTGTTGCCTTCCTCACTCGACAACTGTGGGCGGAGATTCAGCAGAACCCAGGCGGGCCAACTTGAATTTCGCCTCTGCCGGCTGGCCCGGATTTTTCAGCTCGATCTCGCCTTTGCGCACGAATTGATCGGGAAAGTTGTAAACAACCGCCCTGCTCTGTTCGGACTCTCCCTTCTTCGCGTCGTCATCGAAGATGTAAAGTGTCATCTGCGGCAAAAGCTGCATCTCGTAAGTCCGCTTCGCCTCAGCGCTGGCCCTTATAGCAACCGGGCCGAGCACCCCAGTCAGATTGACCACCTCGACGCGATATTTGTCCTGTAGATTCGGACTCAGGGCGATACTGAGCGTTGCAGCCGTTATAGTATAATCACTCAGCCGGCTGAGTTCCGCGGGCATCTTGATTTTTACGGGGGCGGTTGCCTGTTTTGTTCGGCCCTCAGCCAGAATGACATAAGGCGTCTTGCTAATCGCCATCGAGCGAGCTTGCGCAACCTCGCTGTCACTGAGCTGGGCCTGGGCAGTCCGAGCATCCTCAGGAACGTACATCTCCACCTTCGACGGAACAATGCTCTCGGCCTTCAAAGCAAGACCGTCCTCGTCAAAACATTCCACAGGCAGCGTCTTTTGCACAAGGGCCACAACGTTGACGTCAACGACCTGCGGCTCACTGGATTTGACTTTCAGACCAAGGTCCTTGATGCGTTTGTCTTTCTGCAGAAAATCAAGCACACGCAGCGTATGACCGCCCGGCGTGGACATCTTCTGATGCACCGCGTTAAACACAAACTCCAGCTCCCTGCCCTCGTCACGAAGCTTGCGATCCAATGTGACAAACGCCGAGTGAGGACCGGAAAGAGCTATCTGAATCCTGGCCCGACGAGCCTGGCTGAAGCTCACCCAAAGCTCCTGGTCTGCTGACTCGTCAACTACAATAACGGCGGACCTCGCCGGCGGCTCCTCATCCAGCGCCAAATCCGCCCACACCCAGATCAGGACCGTCAAGAACAGCACTATCGCTATCTTGCCGTACTTGAGCTTTCTCAATCCAGCTACACCCATCAGACCACCCCCGCCAGATATGTCCGCAACGAAGATTCGTCCATATTCCGACTGAGCCTGCCGTTCTGGGCGACCGAAATCGTCCCGCTCTCCTCGCTGACCACCACGCAGACCGCGTCCGACCCGGTCGTTATGCCTACCGCCGCCCGGTGCCGCGAGCCAAGCGCAATCCCATCCATACTCCCGGCCTCGGCCAGAGGCAATTGAACCTTCCCCGCAACTAACCTGTCGCCGCGGATTACCACCGCCATATCGTGAAGGGTCGTGCCGGGATAGAAAACCGTCCGCAGAAGCTCGGCGGTCACTATTGCATCGACGCGAACGCCGGTCTCTATGAACTCGCCCAGCGCCACTCGCCGCTCGAAAACAATTATCGCCCCGGTGCGGTCGGCCGAGAGTTCCATAACGGCCAGGATCACCTGCTCGTTCGCCTGCGAAGGACGCCTCGATGACCCCGGCCAGAACCGGGGCTGGCCTATTCGGATAAGGACCCGGCGAATCTCAGGCTGGAACGCCGCAACCGCTATTATCAGGACCGCTATTAGAAAACCCTTGTACAGGTATTGAAGACGAAGAAACTCCAGACGCTCAACAACCAGATTAAGCACCAGGACCCCCGCCACCAGGATCAGTATGACCCCCCTGAACAGCCTTTCTCCGCGAGTGCCTTCGAGAAAATCCACGACCCAATAGACTATAAGGCCGATAAGGAAAAGCTCAACGCCGACCACCCACCAATCGTATTTGGCCACCCGGCTCAAATAATCAACCAGCGTCTGCACAAATCAATCCTTCAATCCTGTTCAGGATCGATGGCGAGCCACGTCGAACCATCAAATCCCTTTGTTTTCGCCGTGCATTGTCCGTCTGTGGTATTGCGCAAGACCAACGCAATACCATCATATACGACGTCCGACTAAACCAATTACGGTATCCGGTCGCCGGTAAGCTTGCTCGGCTTATCGAGGAGCAGCGTCCTGTCTATGTCGGCCAGCATCCCCTGCCGATTGATCCGCAGGACCCGCCGATGCCTTCTGCTGCCCTCGGCCGCCGTCTCGCCGCCCTGGTCCATCGCACAGCCCAGAGGCAGCAAGACCAGCAGCGCGAGGATAACCGCCAGAGCTATCTTGCGTAAAGAGAAGCTTTTCATCATTTTTCCCTTATAGAGAACCAACACGCCGGGTGGGCCTGCAAATCTTCTCACCCTGCCATAGACGCGGCCGGCGTCCTGCCCGGCCACGCGGGCGAGAGTCCACCCTTAATTATACACCCATTATAGCAGACGCCGCCACACACTGTCAATCAAAAACGCTAAATTGTCCCGGCCCATCAAATTGAAGCTTCATAGCGCTGTCCGGGCGTCGCATCTTACGACCTATAACGACACCTGTAACGGATAAGAAATTGCCAAAATGTCCACAAGAGGCTTTGACAGGACTATAGAGACGCTGTAAAATCAGTTACTCGGTATAGCCGGGCCGGGATCTTCTTGGCAGTTGCCGGAGCCAGAGGGGCCGACGTTGCGTTCTGATTCGGCCCTTGCAGGAGAGAACAGACCGGAACAATAAAGCTGGGTGGGGGAGCACGCTATGAAACACAGCAGAATCAGCAGGATAATACATCTCATAACAACGATGCAGGCGGGAAAGAGCTACGCCGTCTCCGAGTTGTCGCAGATGTTCGGGACCAGCCGGCGAACGATCTTCCGCGACCTCAAAGAGCTTCAGACAATCGGAGTGCCGTATCGCTACGACCCCGATACGGGCGGCTATGTCATTGAGCCCGATTTCTTCCTGCCGCCGGTGGACCTGGACCTCAAAGAGGCCCTTAGCCTGCTGCTGCTGGCCCACAAGGTGGGCGACCAGATACAGTTGCCGTTCACCAAATCGGCGCTGCTGGCCGCCCTGAAGATAGAGAACAACCTGCCGCCCAATATCAGGCGCTATTGCAATGCGGCCCTGCGAAACATCTCCGCCAGGGCCGGCGCCCAGGCCGCCATCGAGCGTCCCGGCGGGCTCGACGCCGTTTTCACACAGCTACAGAACGCCCTCACCAGGAGGCGCAAGGTCAACATCCGCTACCATTCACTCGCCGAACGCGAAATCATCGACGTCGAGCTGTCGCCTTATCACCTCTTCTACAACCAGCGGGCCTGGTACGTCCTGGGCCACTCAAGTCTGCACAATAGCATTCGCACCTTCAAGCTCAACCGCATCAAGGCGCTGCAGATCACGGACAAACGCTTCATCGACGGCGAGAAGTTTGACCCGCAGCAGCACTTCGGCAGGGCCTGGTCGATGATACCGGAAGGCCGAATTTACGATATAAAGCTGCGATTTCTCCCCAAAGTGGCCCAAAACGTCGCCGAGGTAAGGTGGCACAGCACCCAGCAAGTCACCTTCAACGACGACGGCTCGGCCACGATCGAGTTCCGCGTGGACGGGCTGGGAGAAATAACCTGGTGGATACTCGGCTACGGCGACCAGGTACAGGTCCTCGCACCACGGGCGCTGCGAAAAAAGGTCCTGAACGTCGCAGAGAATATGATCAAGCTAAACGAAAAGGTTTGAACCGCGTCTCGCCCGGGCCCTTGTGCATCCCTGCTGACTCTTCCACACCGCCTCGCACCGCGTTTCGCAAGTTTCGCGACTATACTGTCATTTCGACCGAGTGAAGCGAGCGGAGAAATCTATTCGAACGGCCAAATTCCATTTGCCCTATAGTCGTCTTATTTATGAAACGCCGTACTGCCTCTATCGAAGGGTTCCACCCCTCTTTGTGCTTGCAGAGCCGGCCCGCCTCGATTATCATTTAAGCAACGGCTGCAATGAGCCGAAAACCGTTTATAGTTCGAAGGGTCCTAACCACTTTCGATACGAAGACTTACGCCAACGTAGCTCAACGGCAGAGCTCTGGTTTTGTAAACCAGGGGTTGTCGGTTCGAATCCGACCGTTGGCTTTCCCTCTTGAATGTCCTATTCAGGAATCGCCCCCCTGCACAAACATTTCTCAGGCATAGGCGCAGCAGCATTCGTGCGGGCTGTCCGGATAGACAGGCCCGCTCGGCGCTCCGCCGCGGGCCACTTCCTCTTTGCGGAATAACGATTCGCACGACTCCGCCGCCGCCTGCAGCTCTTGCACCTCGGCCTTCTTGATCGGCTCGTAGGATTTGGCCGCCTCGATTGCCTTATCGAGCAGGTCGAGAAACGAAGGCGGTATCGCCGCCGCGACGCACTTCTGCGATAGCGCATATCGCACCGCCAGGCTCACCTCCCGCGGACTCTCAGCCGTGCGGTACCACCATTTGCGCGTCTTTTCCACGCCGCTCGGCCAGGCGCCCATTGACAACGCCTTCATCGCCAGCACCGCCGCCCCCTGCTTCTTGGCAAGCTCGAGCACCTGCTCGCCGAACCCCATCTTGAACATCTCCACAAAATTGATTGGGAACATCACCGTATCGAAATCGAACCCCTTCATCGCCGCCAGCGCGCCCCTCGTGGTATGCGCCGAGAAGCCAAGATGCCGGACCTTCCCTTCCTTCTTGGCCTCTATCAGTGTCTCTATCGCCCCGCCCGGACCCAGAGCCTGCTTGACCTCGTCCTCAGTTCGTATATGGTGCATTTGGTACAAGTCGAAATACTCCGTCTTGAGCCGGGTCAACGACCGCTCAAGCTCCTGGCGCGCGCCCGCCTTGTCCCGCATCTTCGTCTTGCAGGCCAGGAATATCTCGCTGCGCTCAATACCCTGCAGCCCGATCCCCATCTTAATCTCCGCGTCGCCGTTGCCGTAGGCCGGCGCCACGTCGAAATAGTTGACGCCCCGCTCGAAGGCATTATGCAGCCCTTCGGCGCCGCGATTCTGGTCGTAATTCGCAAGCGCCAAGCCCGGAAATCCCACAATTGAGACCTTCCGCCTAGTGCGCCCGAGCGCCCGCCGGGGCAGCCCTGCCACCTTGTCTGCTCCGCCCTGCTTGGCTGAACTATCCGCACTCAGCGCCGATCCCATCCCAAGGGCGCAGCCCCCGGCCATCGCCCCTGCCGCCTTCAAGAAAGACCGTCTCTTCATAATGCACTCCTTATCCTTCAAATCCTAAATGAGTTCTGCACCACGTCCGTCTTGAAGGAACCCGCTGCACGGCTGTAACAGCCCAACAGACGCCCCCCGACGGCGAGCGACCATCGCAACCCTGTACTTACGCTTGCAGCAGTTCTGTTTTATCACCCGCAGCCCCTCCTCCAAACGCCTCTCAAAATGGTCGTGGATCGCCTGCTCCTTCCGACGATCGGGCGTAATCGCTATTTCACTTCAAGGACTGAGTTGTATTCGCCGAAGGGATTTATCTCAGTGCGCTCGTTGTAAGGGTCCTGCTGCCACTGGCCGTCAACCACGAGGCGGTACCGATATTTTCCTTGCGGCAGCTTGATCTTTGTCTGCCATACCCCGCTTTGCCCGACCTTTTGCATTGGGGTATCGCCGGGCTGCCAGTTGTTGAAGTCGCCGGCGATCTGAACGCTCTGGGCCCTGGGGTAGAGCGTGACGAAGACGACTGCGTCGCTTACCTGATTGACGCCGTAATAGTCTGAGAGCTTGGCGTCGGTGTCCATTGGGGTCGGCTCGGGTCGGCTGGGTGCGCTGGCCTGCACCTGCTTTGCAGCCGGCTGGGCGGCGACGGTGACAGGCTTCTGCTCTTCGGGCTGGATTTTGGGGCGGGCGTGCTCGGTCCGGGGAGCTTCGGCAATCTCGATGGGCGGCTTTGCGATTCGCAGCAGCTCATCGGCCGTTGCACTGATTGATTCGAGCTGGTCCGCGAGCGAGTTGACGAATTCGTGGCGCTGCTCTTTCACGCGGACGCCTACAACTTCCTGGGCCAGGGCCTCGAAATCTTTCTGGCCCTTACTGGCAGGGTCGTATTCGCAGATGGGCTGGCCGAAGCTGGCGGCCTCTTTGATCTTGGTATTGAAGTTGACGATTGTGGTGAACATCTTGTCGGCGAAGTGCTCCCGCAGCTCGGCGAGGATTTCCCTGGCCATTTTTGTTCTTATGTCGTACATACTGGCCAGGACCTTGACCTTGACGTGCTGGCTGCATCGCTTGCACAGAATGCTGAGTGTTTCGAGCTGTTTGCTGAGTCCGTGGAGGGCGAAATACCCGGTCTCGACGGGTACGATGACGTCCGTTGCGGCGCGGAGGGCGTTGAAGGTAAGCAGGCCGACGGCCGGCGGGCAATCGATAATTGTGAAATCGTAGTCATCCTTGACCTGTTCGACGGCGTCTCTAAGGCAGCACTCGCGGTCGGCGATGCCGGCCATTTGCTGCTCGAAAGCGGAGAGGTCTATGCTTGCGGGGGCAAGCTCGAGGTTATCGCTGATCTGCCAGAGTATCTCGGTGAGCTTTATGGGTTCGTTTCTGCTTGTGCTGATAAGGACGTCGTAGATGCTCTGTTCGATCTGTTGTTCGGGCACGGCCAGCCCGACGGCACAGTGGGACTGCGGATCCATATCGACGAGCAGGACTTTCTGGCCGGCCTCGGCCAGTGCGCTTGCCAGATTTATCGATACCGTTGTTTTGCCACAACCACCCTTTTGATTAACGATTGCCACTGTTCTCATAGTAAGTCTCCAGCTTCCACCGGGTCGGCCGAAAGGCCCGTTATAGGCTCCTGAAAGCGCCTTTTCGACGCTGTAAGAACAATTCAATACCCTGTAATCTTATTCGGCAAAGGGACAAAAAAACTTTATCTTTTTATGGGACGGGCCGATAAAAAGGATGACCGACAGTATGATTTGCATTGGTTTTTCGGGCGTTGCCTGGGTCACGAGGCAAGCGGAGGCATGTTGCGTTCCCGTTGGTGTCAGAGGGTCCTGAAAATGCCGGTGGGACATCTCTGTCCGGTAATTCGCGGGTTTTCGGCTTGGATTATCGCGTGGAAGTGGTATATTGACCTGGACTTGTTGAGCCGGTGGGCCGGCTCAGAAATGACTAACGATGCTTGGAGAACGAACTATGGAAGCCGGAATAATGGAACGTCGCAGTTTTCTTAGGTACACGGCGGCGGCCGGTCTGGGCGTGGGTCTGCTGAGCCGGGGTGGCCGAGCGGAGCAAAAAAAAGGCGGCGCCAAACTGCATAAAGCGCTGCAAATCGGTATGCTGCCGAAAGACCTCTCAGACGCGGACAAATTCAAATTGGCGAAGAAGTGCGGGTACGAGGGGATTGAGGGCAATCCTATGGACGACCTCGATGCAGCACGGCAGTTAGGCAAGCTGGCGCGTGATGCGGGGGTGCCGATTCACTCGATAGTCTATGGAGGGTGGGGAGCGCCGTTTTCCGACCCGGACCCGAAGGTGATTGAGAAGGGCCTGGCGGGGATGGAGACCGCTTTGCGCAGCGCCAAGGCGCTTGGGGCCGATGCGGTGCTGTTAGTGCCGGCGATTGTGACCGAAACGGTGGGGTACGGCGATGCGTACAAGCGGTCGCAGGAGCATATTCGCAAGCTGCTCCCGCTGGCGAAGGAGCTTGAGGTCATCATCGCGGTCGAGAACGTATGGAACAAGTTCCTGCTGAGCCCGTTGGAGTTTGCGCGGTACGTCGATCAGTTCGAGAGCCCGTGGCTTAAAGCCTATTTCGATATAGGGAACGTGGTCATCTACGGGTACTCGCAGGACTGGATTCGGACGCTCGGCAAGCGGATAGTGAAGATTCATCTAAAGGACTTCAAACGCCAGGGCTACCAGTGGAAGAATCTGCTTGAGGGCGACGTGAGCTGGCCGGAGGTTCGCCGGGCGCTGGAGGAAATCGAGTACAATGGGTTCCTGACGCCTGAGCTAGGCGGGGGCGACGAGGCCTACTTGACGGAGCTATCCGGGCGGATAGATAAGATTATTGCGATGACGTAGGAGTGATTCGCCACGAAGGCGCCAAGGGGGAAAGAAGAACCCAGCCGCAGGCCGCATTGCGTTATGCGTTTTCCAGCCGAGCGGCGATGAGCTTGCCGGCGTGGCGCAAACCACCATAATGCTACAAGCCCGAAGCGTAAGCGCCGGGATGAAGACCGTGAGTAATATACCCCCTCCCTTGCGGTCGGGGCTTGTGACGGATAATTACGGAGTTATGGGCGTGCGCCCACAATTGGCCAAAAAGGCCGCGCCAGCGTACTCGGCCATTGTTATTTTGCCCTCAAACGGCAACATAAGCCTTCGAATCTGCATAAGAGACGCGCCAGAACACCGCAACTTGCTCCAAACACCGATTTTATGGCTAAAGCACTATCAGAAATGGGCCATCGCGAGGGCAAGGGCATTGACTAAGCTACCTGTCGTATGTAAGGCTTCTGCAAAATTGCAGAAGTCTTTATAGTAGCGAGATTTACGAATCGCGGTATTACTGCCAGGTTTGTCCACAGGCCCTATACAGGATCTGAGTCAATTCGCCGTCGGTCAAGGCAATCGGGTTGCCTTTCATACTGCTTGATTTCTGAGCTTTCGCCACAACCTGCGGAAAATCCTGCTCTTTAAGGCCGAATTGGGTCAACGGCTGGACCTTCAATGCTGCGCACAGGTCCTGCACGCTGTTGCGAGCGTTCTGGAGCGTTGCAGCCTTGAAGACCCCGACCTGATCGGGCTTGACGTGTACGTGAACATGGACTATCAACATAGTATTCTCCTTGCAGCCTTCAGCTTCCAGGATCGAAGTTTACCAGATAAATAGTACGCGCACAAAGGATTCTTAATTGACGCCAGACATTGCCTGAGTCCCCGTTTGCTCTGCGACAAGTCGGACTTTGAGCTTGGCGCAGCAGTGTAGAGGGCTTATGCTTACTGTGAACATCTTTCGAGCAGAAAAAGAGGTGCTATTGGATGAAAGAGCATTTAACGGGTCTTATTGCCGCTCCGCATACCCCGATGCACGCGGACGGCGGCCTGAATCTCGACGTAATTGAAAGGCAGGCCCAATGCCTGAAGGACAACGGCGTCAAAGCGGTCTTCGTCTGCGGCTCGACGGGAGAAGGGATATCGCTTAGCACGTCCGAGCGGATGGAAGTGGCCGAGAGGTGGAAGGCCGTCGCGGGCAAAACGCTGCCGATACTTGTCCAGGTGGGCCACCATTCGCTGGCGGAGGCTAAGGTCCTTGCCGAGCACGCGCAAAGGAAGGTTGGCGCGCGTGCGATAGCCTCTCTGGCGCCGAGCTACTTTAAGCCGAGGAAGGTCGAGGATTTGGTTTCATTCTGCGCGGAGGTCGCAGCGGCCGCACCCGATACACCATTCTATTATTACCACCAGCCTGGGAACAGCGGCGTGTATTTCCCTATGGTCGAGTTTCTGAAGATAGGCGCCGAGCAGATAAGCACCCTTGCCGGATTGAAGTACACGTATGGAGATATGATGGACTTCGGGCAATGCCTGGATTTTGCCGGCGGCGGATTCGATATACTCTTCGGGCGGGATGAGATGCTGCTTGCCGCTCTGGCTCTCGGCGCTCGCGGCGCGATCGGCAGCACGTATAATTTCGCCGCTCCCGTGTATCACGACGTCATCAATGCGTACGAGGCCGGCGATATGGCCGGCGCGCAGGCCGCTCAGTCTCGCGCCAGAGAGATGGTGGCGGCGTTTGATGATTTCGGCGGCCAGCCGGCGATGAAGGCCGTGATGAAGGCCATCGGCATCGACTGCGGTCCCTGCCGACTGCCTCTGCGGACCCTCTCGGATGAGCAATACGAAGGGCTTTGCGCCCGGCTGGAACAAATCGGCTTTTTCACCTACTGCTCAAAGGTCGGCTCGTGAGGATATATGCTGGATGACATTTTATATTTGGCGGTGTTGGCGGCGGTGGGCTTTCTCGCCTTTGTAGTAGGCAGGAAGCTGTCCGCCGCACCTAAGGTTTTGTCGAAGACAACCACCTTTCTAATCAAGTCCATCCAGGCTATAGCGGAATTGGCCGTGCTCGAGTACAGAACCGAGGGCGTTACGGAAATAAAGGAGCAGAAAAAAGGCATTGTTACGGTTCGCTGGAAAAGGGGCCTGCTGCGATACACGGCCAAGCTGAAAGTCGGCTTCGACCTCGACCGCCTGGATTGCTCGGTGGACGATTCGCGGAAGCTCATCACGATCGCGCTTCCGAGCCCCAAGGTGCTGAGCTGCGAAATCTACAACAGGAAGTTTTACAAACTGCCGCTGGAAAGGGCCGAGAACGTCTCGTGGAAATACGACATAATAGATGACTTCAGCTCCGAGGAGGTGCTCGCCCTGGACGATGAGGCCAGAGAAAACGCCCTGAGCAACGTCAACGACCTGTACGTCCTGGACCTGCTCCAGGACAAAACGAAAATGGCATTCAAGAGAATAGTCTCGCTTTCCTACCCGGAATACACGACCGAGATATCAATCGCCAAGGCCTCCGATACGGAAACACGGCCACTGCTGCCGGTGGGCGAAGTATCCCAAAGCCGAGATTCGGCGCAGAACCCTGATTCGAGATAGCCCTCGTGAGAAAAGACAACGTCTGCTGTCTCGGCTACTTCAGATTCTCTTTGATCTTGTCGAGAACCATCCCGGATTTCGTTTCGTTGCCGAACGCACCGAATCTGATGGATATGTTGGTTGAATCTTCCGTGGCGGCGCTCAGCTTCACCGTAATCTTCTTATCGCTCGAATCACGTGCGATGATTGTTGCCGAGATTTTGTCTTTCGTGTCCACGCTGACACTCAGCTCAAGCTGCTTGAGCGCCTTCTTCGTTGCGTCATAAACGGTATCGAGCTTCTTCGCCTCGACTGCTTCGAGGTCGCCCTTGACGTATGCCACAGTGCCGGCCGCACCCGCCCCAACGGCAGCAAGCATACAACCCCCAAGCAAAACTGTGGCTCCAATAGCCAGAAACGCCAAGATCACCTGTTGATTCTTCATTCTGATTCTCCTTTTTACTGATAAATAAGGCTTCTGCAAGATTGCAGGTTAGACGTAGGGTGGGCTTCAGCCCACCACTTCGGTGGGGCAAGCCCCACCCTACCGAGAAAAAATCGTTTGTTGATTACCGCCACTATATTGTCAAGACGCGCCTATGTCAATGGCGGGTCCGACGCGCGGGGGCGCGGAGTTGTTGAGGCAGAAGCGCAGTTGCTCAAAAATACATCTATGCACGAGCCTTGTTTTTAGGTTTTTGGCTTTTAATGGGCGGTTTTTGGTCTTAGTATAATGTTATGCTTGAGAAAGGCCTTGTTCAGATTTATACCGGCGACGGCAAGGGCAAAACGACGGCGGCGTTCGGCTTGGCGCTGCGCGCCGCGGGCCAGGGCAATAAGGTCCTGATCTATCAGTTTCTAAAACCGCCCGGCCTTGACATTGGCGAGCGCTTCGCGGTGCAGTTGGGCGCCGTTAGAATCAGGGTCGAGACGCTCGATGCGCCCTGGGATATGTCCAAATCCCTCGACGACGAGGGCGCGGTCGCCAAAATGCAGACCGCAATCAAAGAGGCGCTCGAGAGAATCGCCCAAACCGCCGAGAAGAGATTTTACGATGTCCTGATACTCGATGAGATTGTGTTTTGCCTTGCCAAGGGCCTTGCGGAATTCGAGGATATCAAGAGCATCATCGAAAGAAAAGACCCGTGCGTGGAGGTCGTCCTGACAGGGCGAGGAGCGACACAACAACTGTTGGACCTGGCGGACCTGGTGACGGAGATGAAAAACGTCAAGCATCCGCTCGATCAGGGCCTGGGCGGGCGGCGCGGAATCGACTTTTAGGCGGGCACGGGCGCCGGATACGGACTGTGGTGTTTTAATGAACAACGAAACATAGAAGAGGAATTCAGCCTATGCCCAGGAGTGTTGCAGCGATTATTTGTGCGGCCGGGCCGGGAAAGCGGTTTGGCGGAAAAAGAAAAAAACAGTTCACGGACGTCGCCGGACGGGCCGTTTTTCTGCGCAGCGTCGAGATGTTCTCCAGCCGCGACGACGTAAAACAGATACTCCTGGGCATTGCCCGGGACGACGAAGAATTGGTCAATGTCAAATGGGGACCCAATCTGAAGTTCTTCAACGTGAAGATTTTCTTCGGCGGAGCGGAGCGTTTTGACACCGTGGAAAACGGCTTGCAGCTCGTAGGCGACGATATCGACCTTGTTGCCGTCCACGATGCCTGCCGATGCTGCGTGACGGATAAGCTGATCGACGAAGTCATAACGGCTGCGGCAAAGAGCGGCGCGGCCATACCGGCCTGCCCGGTCACTGCAACAATCAAACTGGCAAAGGATAGCGCCATCGTCAAAACAGTTGACCGGTCCGACCTTTACGAGGCGCAGACGCCCCAGGTCTTCGCCGCAGGCCTGCTGAAAAAGGCTTATGATAACCTCAAGAACCTTGACCAGGCCGGAATCAGCGACGACGCCCAGCTTGTCGAGGCCCTGGGCGAGAAGGTAACAATAGTCCGGACCGATGCATCCAACATCAAGGTTACACATAGCAGCGACATTGCAATTGCAGAAGCTATCCTCAAATCGCAGCCCAAGCCTTTGCCAAAAGGCCCGATAGGTCCATACATCGAGGCCCAATGGTGATATCTTCGAGAGCAACGCCCAAAGCCCGAAGGAATGAAGACTGTTAGACGCCTGCAAAGACGGATTTAGGCACTCTAACAAAACCCAATTCGTCATTCCGAGCGCACCCCTTGTCATTCCGAGCGTAGCCCTTGTCATTCCGAGCGCAGCCGAGGAATCTATTCAAATAGCCCAGCGAAGCGGCGCCTCATTTTGAAGTCAGGTTTTGTTACAGCCTCTTACACAGCCTTACAGTGACTCTTCCGGTGCGGAACATACCCCGCAGAACTCAAGACCGGCTGATGGTTCATTGACAATGTCGGGTGGATATGGTAGAGTGTGTTTTAGTAAGATTAGGGCAGGAGGCACTGCTTTGAGCTTCCGCAGGGCGTTTTTCGGAAGCAAAGCATGTGCTCCATAGCTCAAGATAGAAGGCGTCTGCAAAATTGCAGGTTAGGCCTACTTAGAAAAGAAAAAATCGTCTGTTGATTACCTGCAATTTTGCAGAACTCATTCAAGATAACGACAAAGAGGAAGAAAAATGAAAAAGCAGGCAGGTTCAGAGTCTTTGCGGAAAGTCACTGTAGCGTCAAGGAGCCGAGGGGGCTTGTCGGGGGGCGGGCGTGCCGCATCGGTAGTGGTGTATGTGCTCGCAGGGGTAGTGTCTATCGGGGCAAGTGTTTGTGCGGCAGCCAGCTTCGAGGGATTGGGGTATCTGCCGGGCGGCGCGTGCAGCGAGGCCACGGCTGTTTCGGCGGACGGTTCGGTGGTTGTCGGCACAAGCTGCACGGCATCGGGCGTGCAGGCGTTTCGCTGGACAGCCGCAGAAAGGATTGTCGGCATACCTATTCCCGCCGGCCTGACCGAGACCTGGACTACGGATGTATCTGCGGACGGGAGGTATGTCCTGGGGTATGGGAGGAAGAGCGCTTCGCTGCCGTACGGGTATGAGGGGCTGCGATGGGAGGTTTCTTCGGGGGGGATGGAGCGGATCGCTGAGACGGGGCTGAATATTATAGCAAAGGGCATTTCCGGCGACGGCTCAATTGCCGTCGGCACATCGTGGGGGGCGGGCATCGAAGACGAGGTGTTTCGATGGACTGCCCATGGCGGGATCACTCGCCTTGCCGGGCTGGCCGGCGGTGCGATTAGGACTAGCGCGGATGCCATCTCGGCGGACGGGCTGACGATTGTGGGTGACAGGATATATGACGAGGAGCCCTACCATGACTGCTACCGATGGAGCGGCGGTGTGGCCAGCGGGTTTGATGCACATACGGCGAACGCGACTTCGAGCGACGCTTCGGTAGTTGTCGGAGGGGCTGAGAACGAGGAGAGGGGATTGATGGAGGCTTACCGGTGGACGGCCGAGGAGGGGATTGTTTTTCTGGGGACTTGCGTTGCGAATTTCCAGTCGCGGGCGCTAGCGGTATCGGGTGACGGGTCGGTCATTGTGGGATATGTTCAGAATAATTCGGGCTTCGACGAGCAGAAGGCGTTTATCTGGGACCAGGAACACGGGATGAGACTGCTGCAGGATGTTCTGGAGGACGATTTCGGGCTTGATTTGTCCGGGTGGAAGCTGACCGAGCCGTGGGCCTCGTGGAAGGCAACGGGGATCTCGCAGGACGGCTTGACAATTGTGGGAGTGGCGCTGAACCCGCAAGGCCAGCGGGAGGCGTGGCGGGCGGTTCTGCGCAAGGCCGTTTATGTCGATGCCGATGCGACCGGGGCGAATGACGGGTCGAGCTGGATAAATGCGTACAGGCACCTTCAAGATGCGCTGGCGTATGCGGATTCGGCCGCGAAGCCGATTGAAATCCGGGTGGCTGAAGGTGTGTATAAGCCGGACCGCGGCGGAGGACAGACGCCGGGCGACCAGAAGGCGACGTTCCGCCTTATTAACGGCGTTACGCTCAGGGGCGGATACGCAGGCTGGGGGGAGCTGTACCCGGATGCGCGGGACGTGAACGAATACGAGACTGTTCTGAGCGGCGATTTGGGCGGAAATGACGTTGGCGTGAGCGATACGGCGAAGCTGTTGAGCGAGCCGAGCCGGGAGGACAACTGCTATCATGTAGTAACGGGCCACGAGACGGACGAGACCGCCGTGCTCGATGGTTTTACGATAACGGGCGGCAATGCGAATCGAGGCTATTGGGTCGCCTATTATGGAGGCGGGATAACAGCCGATTCCGCAGGGTTGACCATTCTGAACTGCAAGATTGAAGGCAATGTTGCAGCCCAGGGCGGCGGACTTCACATCGGTTCGGGCGGAGCAAAGTTGAGCGCCTGCATACTCAGCGCAAATGCCGCCATCCACGCCGGCGGAATGATCAACGGCGGGCGGGCGACCACGCTGACGGACTGCGCCTTCATCGAGAATTACGCCGATACCTCCGGCGGCGCAACGGTATGTACGGATGCGACGTTCACAAGGTGCAGTTTCGTGCGGAACCGGGCGGGCGTCTCGACGGGCGGGGCGGTGAGCAACGACTGCAGTGCGCCGAAGTTCGACCACTGCACATTCATCGAGAACACGGCGCCTTACGCCGGCGGGGCGATCCGCAATTTTGAAGGCGACCTGACTATAACGTACTGCAGGTTCGTCGGGAACTCTTCCGACAATGGAGGCGGGATATATCAGGGCGATACCGATACCGTATTGACAGGCTGCGAGTTCACAGGCAACGAAGCCCTTACCGGCGGCGGGATATCGAACGACGGGTACAGCGACCCGACGCTGACGGACTGCACGTTTGCAAATAACTCGGCGGAATACGGCGGCGGATTCTACAATACGACCGGCAGCGCCCCAATGCTGACAAGATGCACCTTCAGCGGCAACTCGGCGACACAGGGCGGCGGCGCAATCGCCAGCCTCAACAACTATCTCTTCGGCCCGGCGCTGGCGGATTGTCTCTTGAGCGGGAACACGGCGCAGCTCGGAGGCGCAATTTACAATGATGATACCAATATGATGCTGACAGACTGCACGTTCAGCAGGAATTCGGCGGGTTATGAGGGCGGCGGCTTCTATAATCTGACGGGCTGGCCGGTATTGAACGGGTGCGTTTTCGCCGAAAACCGCTCAGCACAGGACGGGGGCGGGATGCAAAATGACGCCGGCAGCCCAACGCTAATAGGCTGCATTTTCGCAAACAACTTCGCCGCCGACGAGGGCGGGGGCCTCTGCAATGAGGACGGCAAGGCGCCGCCGCTGAACCCGGTGCTTACAAACTGCCTTTTTGTCGGCAACGCTGCAAATGGTAACGGCGGGGCGATTTGCAACGACCGGAGCAGCCCGCGCCTGACCAACTGCACGTTCAGCGGGAACGTTGCGGAGCAGGGCGGCGGTATATACAGCGAAAGCGGAGGTGCTGCGACCGTGACCAACTGCATTTTCTGGTTGGATTCGCCCGACGAGATCTATGGCGGCGATACCGCGGCGACGGTAACACATAGTGACATCCAGGGCGGGCGGACCGGCGACGGGAACATCGACGCCGACCCGTGCTTTGCAGAGATGGGCTATCGGGACCCGAATGGCACGCCGGGCGAGACTGACGATGATTTCTGGGTTGATGGCGATTATCGCCTGAAGTCACAGGGCGGACGCTGGGACGCGAACGAGGGACGATGGACGAGAGACGAGGTGACAAGTCCGTGTATTGATGCAGGCGATCCGATGGGGCCGATTGGATACGAGCCGTTCCCGAACGGCGGGATAATCAACATTGGTGCCTACGGTGGTACCGCCGAAGCCAGCAAATCATATTTCGGCAAGCCGCCCTGCGAGACGATTGTGGCAGGCGACATAAACGGCGACTGCATCATCGACTTCCGCGACTTCTGCATCATGGCCCTGCATTGGTCCGAGGACAACAATTAGTGAACCTTTTGGAGAGGAATCAGAAGATGCAAACGAAGCATTGGCAAATCAGAGCGGCGGTATTGTGTTTGTGTGTGGGCGTTGCATCGACCTGTCTCGGCAAGGTCATTTATGTGGACGCGAACGCTCCGGGGGCGGGCAATGGCACAAACTGGGCGGATGCTTACAACTACCTCCAGGACGCCCTCGCAGCCGCCTCTGCCGGTGATGAAATCCGCGTCGCCCAGGGAACTTACAAACCCGACAAAGGTGGAGGAATAACCCCCGGCGACCGCGCAGCGAGTTTCCATCTGACCAACGCCACAATCGTAAAAGGCGGCTACGCCGGGTTTGGTGAGCCGGACCCAAACGCCCGAGATTTTGTCGCGTATGAGACAATCCTCAGTGGCGATATCGGCAACGTGGCGGACTTTTCAGACAATAGTTATCATATCGTTCAGGGTGGTGATAACGCGATTTTGGAAGGTTTCACCGTTGTCGGCGGAAACGCCAACGGGTCATTCCAAGGCGGTTACGGGATAGGGGGTGGGTTGTATAATGACAATTGCAGGCTTGTAGTCGCTAACTGCACTTTTGAGGAAAACGCAGCTTTCAATGGCGGCGCGATTTTCAGTGCTGGCGGGACTCTTGCCGTGTATGAATCAATATTCGTGGCCAACCTTGCGTCTCAGGGTGGCGCTCTGGTTAATTTGAATGGCCATACGACGTTGACCAGATGCGTCCTGAGGAACAACGCGGAAGGCACAATCTTTTGTTTCGGCAACGGTGCATTGCAGGTCGAGAGCTGTGTCTTTGACAATAATTATGGGGGTTGGCACGCAATAGACCGCAGTGGCACAGGCAACATGATCGAAGTCATAAATAGTCTGTTTACCCACAATGCCGGCGGCGCAATCAATAGCTCATATAATTCACTTCTCATTGTGAATTCAACGCTTGTTGACAATCATACTACCACTTTTGGTGGTGGCCTATGCTGTTCCTATGGTTCGTTAAGTGCGGTTAACTGCATTATGTGGGGCAACACGGCAGGATGGGACGGAGACGAAATATTTGGTGCTGATGCCGCCATCACTGTTTCCTATTCATGCATCGCTGGAGGCTACCCTGGAACTGGTAACATCAGCATGAATCCATTATTTCGTGCCCCCGCGAGCGAAGACTACCATTTGCTGGCAGGATCACCATGCATCAACGCCGGTGATAATTCTGCTGTCCCGCCCGTAATAAAAACCGATCTCGACGGCAGACCTCGTGTAATCGGCGGCAGGATAGATATGGGGGCCTACGAAATGCCGCCGTGGGTTAAAGTGCCGATGAAATTCACGCCACAGGCGTTAAATTGTAAAGGTAAAGGCAAGTGGGTAAAAGCACGCTTTGTTTTGCCTGCAGAGTTTACAGTTGAGGATGTAGATTCTAACAGCCCTGCTATGGCCCAGCCGCCTGGTATTGAATCAGAGTACATGAGTGTTTTTGTAAATGAAGATGGCGTGGTCGAGATTGAGGCAGCTTTTGAACGTGCCGCCTTCTGTGATGCCGTAAAATCCTGTGGGCCGATTGAGGTAACCGTTACCGGCTCGCTTACCAGTGACCAATATTTTTATGGCAAAGACACAATAAGGATAATCAAGAATAGTTTTGAGTGTCTTGCGTTTCTTTCATCCCATTGGCTTGAGTTGAACTGTGGTAAGCCGGATTGCTGTGATGGATTTGACGCTGATCGAGATACAACAGTCAACCTCAAGGATTTTGCAATTATGGCGCTGCGCTGGATGGAAGCGCATTAGCGGTGATTGATATGGATAATCTTGTTGAGAAAGGCAAGGGCTATGGACACATACAAAAAGATCACACGTCGTAAGTTCCTCCAGGCTACCGTCGCCGGCACAGCCGGGGCCTTCGCGCTGGCCCATCTTGCAGGCGCTGAAACGCCGGCAAAAGACTCCACCGATGCACTGCCGATGCGCGTGCTCGGCAGGACAAAACAGAAGGTCACCATCCTCGGCCTGGGCACAGCCCCCGTCGGAGAAGGACCCGTCAGCATCGAAGAAGGCGTCAAAATCTTCGGCGAAGTCATCGACCGCGGCGTCAATTACATCGACACCGCAAGAATCTACGGCGAGGCCGAGGAAATGCTCGGCCACCTCATCCCAAAGCGCCGCGACAAGCTCTTCCTTGTAACAAAGGTCTCCACCCACGCCGCTGACGAAGCCGAGCGCTCTCTGGCCGAATCACTGCGCCAGCTAAAGACCGACCACATCGACCTCGTGCACATCCACAGCATCGGCAGCAAAGACATCGACCGCGTCCTCGCCAAAGACGGCGTGCTCGAATACCTCCTCAAACAAAAAGAGACCGGCAAGATCCGCTTTATTGGAATCACCGGCCACAACCGGCCCGCCAACTTCGTCCGAATGCTCCAGACCGACCAGATCGACGTCCTTATGTGCGTAATGAACTACGCGGACAGAAACATATACGACTTTGAATCCAAGGTCCTGCCCGAAGCAATAAAACGCAACGTCGGCTGCGTCGCAATGAAGGTTTATGTCGGCATCAAAGGCGGTTTCCCGAATCACAGGAAAGGCTCCGTCGGCTGCGCCACCGAGCCGGAGCGTCTGCCCAATGCACTGGCATACGCGCTCGACCTAAAAGGCGTCAGCCTTGCCGTCGTCGGCCCATATACCGTCGAGCAGGCCATCCAGAACGTCGAGTTCGCTCGCAAGTACAAGCCGCTCACAAAAGAACAGCTCGACTCGCTGCTCGCCCGCGGCGTGGAACTCGCCAAAGAGATCGGCCCCCGCTACGGCCCCGTCATCTGACCCGACCGCGCCCGCCAAAAATGCGATGTTCGTCTAAACTGACATCGGACGTTAGGATATATCTTCCTTAGCTTTTTTAAGAGAAGTCTTCGCCGCGGCGCTTTAAGCGGGTTAGTCCTCGACAGACCGGCCGCGCGCTACGGCCTAGTAGCCCGTCAACATTGATCTTGTTAGTTGTCATTCCTGCGAAGGCAGGAATCCACAACCCTTAGCCGCCTGCTGAGCGAGCAGCACCCACAAATTCAACGGTGAGCGGCTACTAGCACTACTACCCCGTAACACTTGATTTTGTGGCCCTCGTCATTGCGAGGAGGCCG
>CAYGZM010000062.1:0-20587 GCA_964354365.1 uncultured Pirellulales bacterium | reverse complement strand
CTTGGCCTCTATCATATCAGAGAACTCGAGCGGAGGCAGGCTTTCATGGGATTACCGTGTGTTGGTGAGATAGGCCAAAGCGTCGTTGGTGTTTGAGATTTTCTCGCGTATTCGGCAGACTATCCGTTACGCCGCGCGCAAATCTCTGATAGAATCACGCCTTCGGGCTTGTGCATAAAACGATGCCCTTGTTACTCTGGTAAAACATTTAGAGGATCTTGATGGCTGGATCGCGTTACCGGAAGCTGGCTATAGTATCACTGCTGATCTATTGGCCGACCCTTTTCATCTTGGCGCATGTTCCTGTTCCACGGTTGGTGCGCAGCGCCGAGGTCTCGGACAAGGCTCTACACTTCCTTGCCTATCTGATTTTGACTTTTTTGCTGTGGTTCGTTTTCAACCTCGACCGCAAGGCACGCCGGCGCAGAGCGGCCGTCTGCTGGGTGGTCTTGGTGGCGGCCACATACGGTATAGTAGATGAGGTGCTGCAGGGCTATGTAGGGCGCAGTTGTGATGTGATGGACTTTGGGGCGGATTTGGCCGGTGTCCTCACAGGCTTGATTGTGCTTTCACTCTTTTCCTTCTGGCCCGCTGCCGCGGTTGTTTTGGGTATCGTGATCTTCGGGTTGAGCAACGTTGCGCGCGTCAACCCGGCTGAGCTGCTCCCTCTAACAAACGCAATGTTTCACCTGTTTGCATACGCCGGCTTCACTTTTCTCTGGATTTGCTGCATAAGGCCCTTCGCTTCACTAATACCCCCCAGCCCGAAATGGCTGATGGCAGCGCCGGCCTTGCCGGTTGCTCTCTTGTTGGTTGTGAAAGGATATTCCGCAAGGCTCGGCAGGGGATTCGCAATACAAGAGGTGATTCTCTCGCTTGCGGGGATCGCAGTTGTTGTCGGGATTGTCTGGGCGGCAAGTTTCTTTCGCCGGAACCGCCTGAAAACTCAGGAGCCCTCGCCCGACGACAACTGACGTTTCGCGAAGGGCCTGTACAGGGGATCGCCTATCAGCAGCAACTGCCACGAGTTGAATGGGTTGGTGCGGTAGTACGCCTCGACAAGACACTTGCCATCATACAACTGCCCGAAAAATGCTTTTGGCTCTGGGAAGGCGTGAAGATACGGTTCGCTTACCGGCCCTAACGTTGCGGTTATCCCGTCCCTGAGCATAGCCGGGCACCAGCTCGTGCCGTCGAGTTTACGAAGCCCTGTGGCCTCGGAGCTTGCAATGTGATACCCTACGGAACCATCCACGAAATCAAAGGCATCAATGTATTTCCCCACGCTGTACCAGCCGCAGTAGATGGCTGCCTGCGGGCAGGACCCCGGCGCGAAAAGCTCTTTCGTGCGCTCCTCCTTTACGGGCAGTGCGGTTCGCAATCCTGTAAGTATCGCCAGGTCCCGCAGAGACTGGTCAAAATAGCCGTACAGATTGGAGTTTTTGTTCGCAATGCCCCTTGAATCGATGTAGGCAATGCCCTTCAATCCCGTTTTCTCCGCCGCCATCGCCTTATCGACAAGGCCCGTGGCTATTTCTTCGTTTGGGCCGTCGAGCCTGCTGACCATAAGCGTTTGGAAGTCAAGATCAGGCACATTACCCCTGAGCCTGTTTGGCTGCCAGCGATAGAGGTCATAATCGCCAGCCAGCGCCAAGGACAATTCGCTGTCCACCGATGCGTCTGTCTCCTTGCCGTTGATACGGTCGATTTCGAGCTGCAAAAAGGCCGCTTCCTGGATAGTCTTCTTCAGCTCGTCGGAGACGCTGCCCCTATGGTTCGGGTCGGCTTGTTCCAACTGCTTCGTCTTCTCCCGGGCCTGCTTGATCAATTCCTCCAGCTCCTTTAGCCTGCCCTGCTGCTCCTTCAGCGGTCCTCGCCTGCCGACCCTGATGGGCACGCCATAGGTTGTCAGCAGGCATCTGATTTGGCCCGGGACCCTCTTTCTAAGGAGCTCTCTGCGAACAGGTTCAGCCATCCGTTCTTCGTATGCCTCCCTGCTGATGTTCTCGCCAAGGCTCTTGCCCAAATGCAAATAAAGGATATTCTCGTAGGGTACGCCGCGCTTCTGGCAGTAGTATCTGCCCAGGCCGGTCGATTCGGGCAGGTTTGTATTCACAACGACGAGTATCTCATTGGGTTCGAGCGCGAAGGCTGCGCCACAGCCTGCCAAAACAAGCAGGATGATCACTTTGATCAAATCATCGCTGTTATCGACCATCCGGCCTATTCTCCGTCTTGTCCCCGGGTGCGCTCGGTCTTTGAGTATCTTTTCTCATAGATGCTCTTTCGTTTGAAGACCTGGTTTATGGTAGCCAGCATAATCTTGATGTCGGTCAGGAGGCCTGCCGTTTCGACATATTTGACGTCGAGCTCGAGTTTTTCTTCGCGCGTCAGCTCTCCCCGTCCTGATACCTGCGCCAACCCGGTCAGGCCGGGCCTGACAAGGAGCCGTTTCTTTTGCCGCTCACTCCACTCGGGTACCTGCGAGAGATACAGAGGCCGAGGCCCGACGACGCTCATATCGCCTTTCAATATATTATACAATTGCGGCAGCTCGTCAAGTGAATACTCGCGCAGGAGCCTTCCGACTTTGGTGAGGCGCGGGTCCCCTCTGGTCTTTGGGCTGGGCCCGAAAGGATCAGCGTCAAGCTTCATAGTGCGAAATTTATAAAAGACGAACGGTTTGCCGCACCTGCCGGCCCTTTGCTGTCTGAAGATGGCCGGGCCTCTGCTGGTAAGCCTGATAACCACAACCAACACCGCAAAAAGCGGAAATAGAATGATCGCCGCGGGCAGGCAAATAACCACGTCAAATCCGCGTTTGCAAATGCTGTAAAGACTCATAAAATCTCACCATAACGCTAAAGAACACCGCACTATAAGCCGAAGTCTGGGAAGTAGAAAAGCTGCGAATGCGCTCCAACCGGATGCAGCGAAAGTGTCGATATCGCAGCAACCGGACTGGACACCAGTGAAAACGTCCGGTAAACTATGGTAAGCTTAGTTGTCTTAGTCGTGCTCAGAGACCTCATACGTAGAGGATAGTAACGATGTTTGACGGCATTATCGGCCCCCACAGGTCCATAGAGTGGGTGGTGCAGTTCTGGCCTGTTGCGGCCTTTTCATTTATCTCGGCCCTTGTTGCGACCTCGCTTTGCAAGAAGATCGCGTTGAAGTTCGGGATCGTTGACAAGCCCGACAACCGCGTCAAGACTCACAAGGGAAGTATCGCTTACCTTGGCGGCGTCGGCATGCTGGTCGGTTTGACCGTCGGCATACTTACGGGCATTTACTGCATTCGAGACCAGGAGTATTTCCCTCAAGCACTCACCTGGCTCATCGGTGTAGTGGCCGGCGCTGCGATTGCATGCTTCATCGGTCTCGTGGACGACATATTCGATATAAAGCCGTGGCAAAAGATGCAGGGTCAGGCAATTGCCGCGGCGGTTCTGGTTGTTGTCGGCATAACGCCGGCTCTCAACTTCATGAACATTTACCTTGGGCTGAGATTCTCGGAAAGTGTGGAGATGATTTTGGGCATCCCGATCGTAGTCGTCTTTGTTCTGGGGGCAACAAACTCGCTGAACCTCTTGGATGGTTTGGACGGATTGTGTGCAGGTGTCACCATCGTTATCACCACAGCCCTGTTGCTGCTTACAATTCACCTGGGGACGTGGCGCGCATCCGATGTCGGGGATCCCGTCCGGGCAATAATATGCCTGGGACTGGTGGGCGGAGTCTGCGGCTTTTTGCCTTTCAATCGGCACCCTGCCAAGATTTTCATGGGTGACGCCGGGAGTATGCTGCTCGGCTTTGTAGTGGCGGCCGTTATGATGTTGTTCGCAATGCAGTCGGTCAGATGGTGGATGGCCTCTATAGTCGTTTTCGGGCTGCCGATTCTCGACACCGCGGTTGCGCTTGTCAGACGGTTCGTCAACAAGCGTCCGCTCTTTGTTTCGGATCGCGGCCATATATACGACCAGATGATCGACAGAGGAATACCACTGAAAAGAACGGTCCAGATTTGCTATGTCCTGGCCGGTTTGTATGCACTTATTGGTCTTGCCTTCAGCATCAGAATAAGGGCCAGACACGCTCTTCCCGTGTATGTTGCTGTTTTCGTCATATCCGGCATTGTGGTCTGGAAGAAGGGCTACCTCAAGATGGAGGGACTCCGCGGGAAAATAAGGAAGGATGGTCGGGAAGGGTAGCAAAGGTCAGCCGATTAGGCTGCGATAAGTCTTCCCGGGCGCCTTAAGTGCCGGCAATTCTCAGGACCTTCACCTTATTCTCGATTCTGCGGCTTGCTACGTGATTCACATACCACTCGTTCAACAATCTGAAGATACGCCTCGGACAGCTTCCGCCTGGAAAACCTGTCTTCCACAAACTTCCGTCCGTTTTCTCCGAAGAGGCGCCTTGCATGCGGATCTGCTTTCATCACTCTTGCGGCCTTGGCCAGGCTCTGGGCATTCTCGGGCTCTGCAAATATGCCGGCACCGGCCTCTTCTACCAGCTTTCTTGCGATACCGTCAATGCCGATGATTATGGGTTTCGCCAGTGTCATGTAATCAAATACCTTGTTCGGATACACGGTCTTGAACGTATCGACCTTCTTTAGGACGGCTATGCAGACGTCACTTGTGGCTATGTAGTCGCCGATGACACTTTTGGGCACGCTGTCCACAAATACGACATTGCCCAGGCACCAATCGTTGGCCTTTTCCTTTAACATTGGCTTTTCCATTCCGTCCCCGACCAGCATGAAGACAATGTCCGGGTCGGTTTGGAGGAGCTTGGCGGCCTCCAGAATCTGGATGAGATGATTTGCCACGCCGTGTGCGCCAACATACGTGATTACAAACTTCTTTTCCAGGTTATGCTTTTGTCTGACTTGCGTTCCGCCCCCGCCCTGTTCGAAAATGTCAAGGTCTGCCCCGTTTGGTATCACACTGATTCGGTCGGCCGAGACATTCTTCTTGGAAATCAGGGCATCCCTGAATGCCGGGGTCAGGACGTTGATCCATCCGGCGGATTTATAACTCTTCCTTTCGAGCCAATAAGCCATTTTTATTAACCATTTGTTTGACAGAACACCGGTGTCAATCGCCGATTCGGGCCACAGGTCACGCACCTCAAACACCATTGGAATGCGCTTCAGACGACTCAAAATCCAACCTGTCAGGCCAACGGTCAAAGGCGGCGAGGTGCAAATGATGACGTCGCACTTGCCTGCATGAAACAGTCCCGCCCAGACTGAGCTTACTACAAACGACAGGTAAGCCAGGAACCTGCCGACAAAGCTCTTGTTGTAGCCTTCATTTACGTAACAACGCTTGATCGTAATATTTGGACCTTCATGTTCGGTTACAACAAACTTACGTTTGTACTCGGGCGATTTCCCTCCTGTCGAGTAGTGCACGGTCCCCGTCAGAACTGTTATATGATGGTTGGCGTCCGCCCAGTATTTTGCAAACTGGTTCCAACGCGACCCACCTGCGGAATCCTTGCCAAGATAATATTGGTGGACAACTAAAATGTGCATATCACTTCACCGAAGTCATCCTTCAACTATGATATTTCCGTAAAAAGGCTTATGAAATCCACACTTCTTTTAACCGTTCTTTCGCTGACGCGTCGGTGCAGCGGCAGGTTCACAACCTGATTGCAGGCCCGTTCCGCCTCGGGGCACATTCCAACTTCGTAGTCGTAAACCGCCAACGGCGTTTCAATCGGGTGCAACGGGCACTCAAACCAGCTTCCCAGTTCAATTGCGGCTTTTGCCGCTTTTGCAAGGGCCTCATCTTTCTCCGCAATCCTCACGGGATATCTGACCATTACCGGGTCTGTAAGAACCCTATCGCAGTTTCTGCTATGCCAGCGTCTTTTCTCCAAAAGGCGGTCATACAGCTCGGCCAGTTTCTTGCGATGACAAATACCCTCTTCTATCCTCTCTAATTGCCTCAGGCCTGATCGCGCCTGCACCGAACTCATATTCTTCAAAAAGTCTTGCGCCTGTACAGGACTAAACTCGGATGGCTCCGACGAACCTACAACAACTCCCTTTTTCGTAAGATACCTGAACATGTGTTGTGCCAGCGCGGTTGTCCTGGGATAAATGAATAACCGGTACACAAGCAACTGCACACGGAGCATGAGGACTTCACGAAATGACGGCGAACACGCCTCGTCGGCGCGCAATGACCGGATCTTCTGCGCCAGCTCCGGGTCGTTTGTTATCGCCATCCCGCCAATTCCGGTCGTGTATGGTTTGTTCCACTGAGAAGAAAAATATGCGGCTCTACCGAATGTTCCGACCAGTTTGCCTCTGTATCGTGAACCGAAGGCGAGGCAGCAATCTTCAACAACTGAGACTCCTCTTTTGCCCGCGATACTCAGGATAGCGTCCAGCTGACACGGATACCCGTATGTATGCTGGGCGATGATAACCTTCGTATTGTCGGTGATCTTTTCGCTCAGCAACTTCGGATCAATGTTGAATGTCTCGGCCTCAATGTCCACATATACCGGCTTGCCGCCAAGATACATTATGGGATTGACGTTCATAACACATGTGTAACCGGGTAGAACAACTTCATCGCCGGGTCCCACGCCCATCGCCTTCAATATCGCATACAGTGCGACCCTGCCCTTCCAGAAAGAAAAGGCATACTTTGTTCCGAACCAGGCGGCAAAGACAGATTCGTATTCTTCTATGGATGTTGAGCTTAACATACGTTCTGCAGATTACCAGGCAACCTCTGGCAATTGTCTGCCCTCATGAACAGTTGTCAGTATGTTTTCGGTTCTTTCCGCTATTATGTCTCTGTCGAACCGCTTGGACAGCTTTATACAGTTCTCCCTGATCTTCTGCAAACGGGGACGATCCTCGGCCAGATAAAGAATGGCATCGGCCATCTCATTCGCGTCGCCCGGCTCGTAGCACTGCCCGGCTTCAAATTCAACCACCAGGGTCTCCGCCTCACACCCTTTGGCTACGATAGGGGGAGTTCCGGAAGCTAACGCCTCATATACTTTCGAGGGCATAGTCCCCGGAAATCGAGCAGACAACGGCACCAGACTTGCATCCAGAGAAGCCAGCAACTCAGGCATTTCGCTTTTGCTTCTACGGTCACAGAATCTGAGGTTCGTAAGGTTGAGTTCCCTGGATTTCCTGACAAGCTCTTCCTTTGTAGGTCCGTCACCTATCACAATCAACTTTATGTCCGAGCGATCTCTGAGTTTGGTTGCGGCGTGGAGTATGACCTCCAGACCCTGAGCCAGGCCGTGAAGCCCGCAGTAACCTACCAGAAAATCATCAGGCCCGGCTCCATACTTGCAGCGAACTTCTTCGTTGCGGAATTCGGGCGAGAACATTTTTGTGTCAACTCCATTCGATATGACCGTGATGTTCTTGAGATGGGCAAAGCGCTCACGAATTTGCTTAACTGCTCCCGGATTAGTCAAAGCCACCGCGTATGAATGATTATACGCCAGCCTCTCAAGCCAGAGCATAGCTTTTACCGACAAGCTCTTTTCCGATGCGTGGCCCATACGGACTATGATATCAGGCCAGATATCGGAGACCATCATTACTGCTTTCCCACGAACAATTCTGCTTATCAGCAGTGCGAACGGAACGAGAAACAGCGGAGGACTTTCAATCAACACCACATCTTGTCTGGATATCCCCCAAACGCCCGGCAAAACACTGCTGAAACCAAACGACAGATAGCTTAATAGTCGCGGGAGTGTCTTGCCTGACTTGGACGGGTATAAACATGTTCGCACAACCTTCATTCCGTTAATGACCTCTTTGACTTTTACCCTCCACCGATAGCCTTCGAATATCCTGCCGGTGGGATAGTTCGGCAAAGCGGTGAGAACGGTTATTTCGTGGCCCATCGCCTTAAGCCGCGTCCCCAATTCGTGCAGCCGAGCCTGGGGCGCACCCATCTCAGGTGGAAAATACTGCGTGACTATTAGCACCTTCATAGCTTCTTCCCCGATGCTCTTCCGGGTGTAATCCAACAACCTGCAAAGAAATCTTTCGATCCAACAGTCCCAAATGCAAGCCATACTACAATGAAGGCCTGCTTAGAGAGCAGATTGGCCCGCAATGGACGCAGGCTGATTTGGGGGGGCGTGCCCCGAACACGCGCCAGCCCTGATATCGCCCTGTCCAAGCCCGGAACGTGCATCAGGACCCCCCCCAACACAACACATAATCGAGACTCATCTCGTTAAATCGCAGTGACAAAATGTCTCCTCGCTCTATTTCTTTCCTATCCTCTAACACCTCGCCCTTAACATAAACCCCGGCTCTCTCCAGCACTGTTTCGGGAAAATCAACCGCCCGTACGAGAAGCCCATGCTTTGCCGGGCGCACAGCGCGTGCGCAACTCTCACACCCAACATCCCCCAAGCGATATCCCTTTGGAGCGTTGAGAATACGCGCTATGTACTCAACCACCAGATCATGCAGCTTCTCATTGCCCGCAGTTCTATAATCCCGCTCCCAGTGAACGTCACACCCTGCCATCCGTTTCTCCGTCAAGTTCGACTCCGCCTCGATCCCACTTATATTCCTCTTACCCCGCGTGCAGATGACCCCTTTACAACAGACATCCTCTCGCAATACGACCTCCCACTATCCGTCCGAAGATATTCCTCATCCTCGATGCGAAATCATCTGCCTGACCAGGACTCGGCAAGGCGCGATAGGTCCACCAAATCAACGGTGCCGTTCATATCCACATCAGCATTTTCACACCACCACGGCGACCCGCAATCACCAAGCCAGTACCTTGCCAGAACCGCCAAATCCCCAAAGTCGGTCCGCGGAGGCGGTGATTCAACCATATGCCGGATGATGTTCCGCGTTGTCCGCCGCATCGTCAAATAGCGCGGCGAGGATGGCAAAAGAGAATCACCCCAGCCACAGTTAGTCCCCGCTGAAAATACCTGCCCCCCCCGTCCGTTCGTAAACCCGTACTTCTCACTGTCCTCGTAGTAAACCGCTGCCGCATCAACGTAACCAACCTGAACATAACTCGCATACTGGGCCAGCACCATGCTCCGCCGTGCCCGCAGCAGAATATCCATCCGGCCCGGTGAAGCAGGTCCCAGATAGTCGGTCTCTCCCGCTGCCACCTTCGACCCAGCTACATCGCCATTTCTCAAACCCGTCTCCTCAAACACAAAGTGGTTGCAGTCCTGTACAACGTATTCCTCCGCCAGAAAACAATATGAGTATGGCACGTAAACTATACCCTGCAACGTCTCTGCAGGACGACCAACCAGCTCGTGCCCCCACAATGTGGTTAAAAGACTATTGTCGATGCCCCTGACAGGGTCCTCAGCCATCGCATAGCCCTTATAGCTCACCATCTTGTTGCCCCCATCCTCGAACCGCACCTGCCAGTAAATATCATTCCCAGAAAAGAACGCCAGATGTCCCCCTCGCCGATGATGCGCCTCAAGTGCGTCGTACATATTCCGGCAGACATACTCGTGGTGACCCGCAAGAACCACCACATCGTATGCCCTCAATACCACCGGGTCGGAAGAGATATCCCACTCCGTAATATACTCCGGCGCGTACCCGTCAGCAATCAGCTGGCTCGTAAGCTCATATTGCCCCCAGTAATTCACCCCCCTCCCGGAAGAATCACCAAGGGGCCGCAAAAACGATACGCCCACTGCGTAGTGCTTGTCACCCGGAACGCCGCTATAATACAAGCTCTTCCCGCCCCAGTAGTTGTAAGCGTTCCGCGTGTTGTAATTCATGACGAAAGCTATCTTGCTGTGAGACCCGGGTAATCGCGTCCGCACAATAAAGGGATGATATGTAAAAGCATACGGTCCGCTGGTCGTCCGCAAAAGAGCTAAATAGCTGCCGTTCTCCCATTCCTCCGGCACGACCCAACTGTAGCTGACAGGCCAGCTCGCACCCTCCTCCCACGGCTTCTGGCTGTAACCCGGCATAGGATGATACGCCCCCGCCACGCCTGTCACCTTGGCAACCAGCTTTCTTTCCCACTGCTCCTTCAGAATCTCTATGCTGCACGTCGCAGCGGTGGTTGAGATACGAAAATTGATCGTCTCACCCGGCAGATAACTCTTCTTGTCGGTGTACGCCTCAATGTATCCGGTAGGCCCGCTGGTTTCTGCCATAAGAACAACACCCGCCCCTTCGCCCTCGGCTGGTCCCTCCGGCCACACACTGCCGTTCTCATCCGGCGGCCCCTCAGAGCACGTCCTCACGTCCGCCGCCTCCGGCACTATAGGCGTCGCGCCGGTCACTGCGTGTCCTCTCTCTGTTTCAGGTGGCCTGCACGGCACAAACACTAAAATAATGACGGATAACGCCAAAGCTTTTCGCATTTCCTTGCCCTCTTCATCGCCCGCCGACACAGGCGTAGTGTCCAGTAACTATGACAAACCTTCATACACACCTTCTCTTGCCCTCGGCCATGCACCCCTACACGGCCAAATCGCCTTTACTTATCCGGCCATATATTATACAATACCCGCCAGAATTTGTCAATAGTGCGTGCTCCACGGGGCTGCTCCGAAAAGCCGCCCTGCTGATGCGTTGTCCGTGGCGCACTGCACCGTGCGCTTTGCGCCTCTGCCAGATATGAACGACAACCAGACAAAAAAACGCATATATCCGCCTGCCGGTATCCCGGGCCACTCGTACTTACTGGCCGCTCTGGTCCCCCTGCTGCTGTCGGTAACCAGCCTGGCTACCCCCGCCCTGGATCATCAGCTACGCGCCATAAACCCAAACCTCTCCCCCCTCGCCGAGCAAAATAGGCCCCTGCTCTTTGAGAGATTCGTCGCCGCCTTCGACCAGAAATATGCCGCGCACCTCGACAAAAACAAAGGCAAAACCCTTGCAGAAGGTTACGCCGTCTATTACCTCCGACAGGAACTTCAGGCGCTAATCGATATGTGGCGGGCAACGGCCAAAATAAGTTATCTCGAACAGGCCAGAAGACGTGTTCTCAAAGCAATCGCCGATGCCGAATCAAACCCGCAAACACTCCTGTGGCATAATAAACCGCGAGGCAATTGGCCCTGCTTCTATCTAAAAACAGTGCAAAACCAGACAGGCGGCCATAACCAAATCTGCGACTTCCAGGGTGCCGAAGGATTCCTTATGGTCGCTGATGCACTAAAGCAGGCCAAACAGGAGAACTGGCGCCAGATCGCCGATTTCGTCGAAAAAAACATTGTGGAAAAATGGCTCTTCTATTCCCCTGCGACAAGGCCGGAAAACTATCACGGCGAGAACTCAAATATGCATCTGCTGGCTGCATTGGATATCGCACGCGACAAGCGCGAACACTTCGCCGTCTTATGTATGGACCTGGACAAACTCGGCTACAGCCGATACCCTTACCGGCAATGGGCTAGACTTTTGACCGACTTGTACATCGGCGTCAGAACTGACCTGACCAAGCAACCGCCAAATGCAGCCGACCTCGGCCGCAATAGCCCGACCGACTGGGGCGTCGTCCCGCAAAAAGCAACAGCCGGCTACGCCTGGTACTACATCCCCAACTGGAAACTCAGAGACAAACTCGCTGTCCTCGACACAGCCCACGCGAACCGCACAGTCTGGCTCGCCGCAAAGGCCCACTATGAAGGTCTCATCGACCATACCAATACCAGAATCGCCGGCTTCGTCAATACCCTCAAAAAACAAGTCTGGAAACCGCACAAAAGCTTCTTCTACTTCGCCAACTTTGTTGATGGCAGCGACCGTCCTTACCTCGACCCGGAACACGGCGAGTTGCCGCCGGGATACAAGGGGCTGCTCTGGCTCGGCTGGCACCGACTTGCTGCGTATGATGACCAGCTAAAAGACCTCTTTATCTCCCTCGCGTACGACCTGACCAACGGTGGCCCAAATATCCCCCTCTCACAAAATAAAACTATGGACGAAGCGTTCCTGTGCTTTTACGCCTGGGCCGTCCGGCTCCTCGCCCCGCAGGGAAATCCCAGTTCATTCCCCTAACAGCCCTCCACCGCCGAGACCGGCCCTCAGCATCACGTCGTTTTTTCGCCGCCCGCCGTTTCAACCTTAGCCGAGGACTTTGACGAAATAAACTCCGCCGGCCAGCTGACGCACAACCTCCCACCCGCACTTCTTGTATAGATTGGCCGCAGCCACGTTATCCGTATGCACCGAAAGCCGTATCGCCTTGTATCCCCTGGTTCGGCTCTCCGCCTCAAAACGCCCCATCAAAGCAGCACCAACGCCTTTACCCCTAAGCTCCGGGGCGGTACAGACAGATAACAAACTCGCCCAGGGATACGCCCCCTCCTTGCGAGTTGAGCCTCCGGAACCGCCGTGCAAGATCTTATCACCCATATTTTTCAAAGCCGACCCAATGTGCTGCCACAATCTCTTTCTCGCATAGCTACTTCTCAAGCCGCTCAAGATTACATCAAAAGCATAAAACGGCATCCGTGTCCTCGTAAACCTCTGCCTTAAACTCGGCTCACCTCCACATACAAGCCCGCAGACCTCCCCACCGGCATCCACCGCCACGAATACCATCCCACCTTTTTCGATATAGAACTTGTAGAATATGCTTATGAACCTGCCTCCCACAAGCGTCATAAATTGCCCGGGAAACGAATCAATGTGGCACCGCACCATCCCGTTCAGATAGCTAAGCTCAGCGGGAACAACCGTGAACGACCAACCCGACTGGACCGAAAGCAGCGACAATTATCCGCCCCTGAAATCAGACTACGCCATCCCCGCCAACACTTCCCGGCAGACCTCTGCGAGATTACACCTTGAGCAGGTCGCTGTAACACCGCAGCAGCTCCATGAACTCACACGACCAGTTGCACTTCGAGCGGACCGCCTCCATCCCGCGCCTGCCCATCGCCTCCAGTTCCGCCGCGTCGCCAAGCATCTGCTCGCAGGTTCGCACAATCTCATCGATGTCATGAGGATCGACCATCCGACCGGTGCCTTCATCTTCGATATAGGGCCGCCAATGTGCAAAATCAGATGCCAAAACAGGCGTGCCGCACATCATATACTCGATCATCTTGCCCGCTAAGCAAAACGTGTAGTTCGGCATTGGCATCAGTATTGATAGACCGATCGCCGCCCGCGAACATAACGCCATCGCCTCGGGGTAACTCAAACGCCCTGTGATTTTCACCCTGTCATCCAGCCCGTACTCGTGCACCTTCGCCTTAAGCCGTCGCCCAAAGTCCTCCTCGTATGGCCCTATGATCATCATCGTTATCCTGTGTCCTCGCTCTGTGAGGCGCCTGGCAAGCTCAACATAAACCAGCGCACCCCTGCTCTCCCATACCCCGCCGATATAAATCAACGAGGGCTGCTTCAAACGCGCCGGCATATCCGGCGCGCCAGCCATCAGGCCCTCGTCAACCTCCGGAAAATTCCTAACCAGATATGAGCCGAGGTATTCCTCCCCGCTTCTGTCGTTGGCCACTATCACCGACATCCCCTTAAGGCAAATCCGCTCTATGATACTGTAACCAACCGAGATAACTTTACGCGACCACCTCGGCAAATACTCCTTGCCCATTATCTGCCGCGCCGTTGACTCTCGCATGTCGAAGACCACCTTCTTACCCAGAACCCATCTCATAATGAACCCGACAACAAGCAGCTCAGGATCGTGAAAGTGATATATAGTAGAACCGATCTTCAGCGCCCGCCGCATTACCGCCCAGGGCTTAATGAACATCCGGTGGCATCTGTTCTTTGCAGCCCCTGCGGCGTGAAATTGTACTCCCTCCTTCACGCCCGAAAACTCCCCGCAGTGTACAACATGAACCTCGCACCCGGCTCTTGCCAGCGACCTGCACTCACGATAAAATAAACGTACGTCGTCCAGCCTTAGAACCGTCGTGAAGAAGCACACGCGTACCGGGGCTCTGTCTGAATCCCTGCTAAACATGTTCAACCTCGCGTCACCCCGTTGCACCGGTCCGGCTTAGCATCGCCTGCCGGACAAATTCCAAGCAGCACCGCAACCGCTGTAGCCCGCGTTCTAACAGCGGCCATTGGCCCGACGGTTTGCCTCCACAATCCCCGATAGATGCTCCAGAATCCTCCGCGCGTTCTGCATAACCTCGAACCGCTCCTCCGCCCTCGCCCGGGCCGCCGCCCCCATACGCCTCCGCAAACCCTCATCCTGTGCAACCCTCAGCACAGCATCCTTGAACTTCTCCACATCCCGCGCCGGCACCAGTATCGCCCCTTCGCAGTCAGCCACCGCCTCCGGCAGCCCGCCGACCTGCGTCGCCACAACCGGCAGTCCGCACGCCATCGCCTCCATCACAACATTGGGCATACCTTCAGTGTGCGTCGCAAGAACAAACAAATCGCTCGCCTTTACCCATCGGCTCATACGCTCCGGAGGCACCTCGCCGACAACCTTGATCGTCTCTGTCAAGTTGCGCCGACGCACCAGCTCACCGAACCTCTCCTCCTCCTCGCCGCTGCCGCATACACATAACAGAATATTATCGTCTATCGACGCAATCCGCGAAAACGCCTCTAACATCTCGTAGATACCCTTGCGCTCCTGAAGATATCCCGCATACAAAGCTATAACCTTCTTGGCCGGCAGCCCGAGCTCCCTCCTTATTGACTCCTTATCATCCGCAGGTGAAAACTCCTCCAGATCAATCACCCCATATACACACAACGCTCGTTTGGATGTCACCGCATCGATCCCATCCGCCACACTCCGACCGCAGGCTAACGTCCCCTGCAGCGCCCTGGCCGTCCCCACAAAATGGCTGTATATGACCTTGCTCGAATGCGCCGTTATGTTGACATCTACCCCGATGCACAAGCACGCCGCAGGCACGCCCAGACACCGGGATAGTCTAACAGCAGCGTCGCCGTCAGGAAAAAAGTCCGTTGCATAAATGATGTCGAACCCCTTGGCCCTGTGCAGCTCCCGCACAAGCCCCTTTATCCCCTGAAAAACCACCAATCCCGACCAGCGGTTGTACCAGTTCCCTGGCGGCCTTATGTACGGCACACTTAACGCCTCTATCCCATCAAATTGACACAACCGCCGTGTATGGTCGTAATTCGCCCATCTCCGAAAACGCCGCAGTATCTTCGGGCACCACACCAGCGGAACCACCACCGTTATCTCCGCCCCAAGCCGCCTCAGCGCGCAGAGTTGCCGAGACACAAATATCCCGTTCCGCTCCTCTCCCACACGCGGAAATAGGTGTGAAATCGCCAGAATCTTCACTGCGGACCGTCTCATACTCTCAGGTCAGTTCGTACTCCGGCAGCAAACTCTCGTCGTATTCAATGCCGACCTCCTGCTCGCTGGCGGGCAAAAACAGTTCGCTCATCCGCTCGCTCGCTATGATGAACGCAAGAAAAATCCAAAAGTACTTGTGGAACAACTGACCGATGTTGAGCCCCATCACTATTAAAAACGTTAACACCGCCCTGGCGTACAGCTTTTCCGCCCCAAGACGAATCCGCTTCACGGTAAGAATTATCATCACCATAAACAACGCAAAAAGCGCAGCCCCAGGTATTCCATAAATACCTAGCGCAAGGAAGAAATCATTATGCGGCCACATCCATATCCCGCTCCGCTCAAACCACGTGTAGTAACCCGTCCCTGCCGGCATCCTCAACACTGCTGTCATTGCCCCCTTCACCGGCACCATTCGGTACGCAATACTCTGCTTGGCGTACTCAATATCTGTCAGTCGCTCCAGCACCGACCTCTCCAGCCCTCCTCTCCTGACTAACAGGCCCGCCGACAACGACGCAAGCACAATCGCTGCAAGCACCAGTATCAATATCGCAGGCCTGCGAGCAACCTGTCGCACAAACACTAAAGGCAGCAACATCGTGAACGCCAACGCAATCAATGCGCCGCGAGAACCCATCCACAAAAGCATTATCGGCAAAAACGCAAGGCTCACAAAATAAAACAGCCGCCACACTATGTTCCTGTCACGCACAAACAGATACAACGAAGCCAGAAAAGCCATACCCGTCAAGGTTGCCAGCATGTTCGCATCTATCGCCTTGCCGAGTGTCACCGCATATCGCGGGTCAGCCGACTCCTCCACCGCCCGCACCGCCATACCCGTAAAAACCGCCAAAACCAGCATACCTATGCACCCGACTACATAGCATCGTAACGCCCAGATGAAGCTCTTTCGCTGATTCGTCTCCAATATCAAGTACACAGTCAAAATCAAAACCAGAAGCTGCATCTGTGTGAACCCACGCCGCAGCTCCAAGCTTAGATAAGGCGATGCAAAAGACATCAGAAAAATCCACACAGTGTAAACACCCATCACCCAGAACGCCCTGTTCTTGATCCTGACCCTTGGGCGTGTTATCGCTATGTTCAACAAAAAGCTTACAGCAACCGCCAGCCCGACACCGCGATCCAGACTGAAAATCTCCCGGTACGCAACTCCTGAGCCGGTCGGCAAAACCAGCATCAAAATACACAACGCAAAAGTCGGCTTTATCACCATCCCCAAAAACGTGGGCACACCGACAATTACCACGCCCAGCACAGGACTCTCCGCCAAAAAGATCATCACAAAGCCGACCAAACAGATTACAGCCCAGGTCGCAAAGAGCACAGCTCCCATTATCGGTGGCAACTGGATATCTGAAGTTCTTTCTGCCTGCTCATAATACGAATCTTCTTCACTTATTATCCCATTTGCGTATGTTGTGTACATAAAAGCCTAAACCTCCAATAAATCTGCCCAGCTGACGATTTCCTCTTTTTTGTTGGAATCATTTTCTGGATCTTATTATTCTTGAGGCATTACCTCCTACAATTGCATAGTCAGGTATATCTTTTGTTACTACCGCGCCCGCGCCTATAATGACACCCAAATTTCAATCTGAAGCGCAACACATCGGCTTGCCCCAGAAGACCTCTGTCGGGGTCCGATAGTTCAAACATTTTCGAGGTCGATTATGATAAAAAACAACACGCATTGCTTCCACTCGGCACAAAAACCTCTACGAAAATCTCCGACCATACCTCCACAGCTTATAGTATAAAAACGACTGAGAGCCGAGATACGCGAGTGCCCGGTGAAACTCACGATGTACCGCCTTATACCACACGCTCTTTCTGTGCAGCCGCAAAAGTGTCGCCCAATAGACCCTCAGCTTGTCCAGCGTCCTCGGCTTAATCGCCGTTGCGTACCCTTCTATAAAAGCGTCCGCGATTCCTTCGGCGTCCCAGCTAAACAGCCCCCTGTTGGGAGCTGAGCTGAACGCGTCACTTACGAACCACAAAATGTCAAAGTACCTGCTGCCAAACACCGGAGTCCTTCGCAGCAACGGCGCCGCAGACCAATCCAGTATCACAAGCCGTCCCAGGCGCTCCTGAAAGGACACGTTACTGAGGTCAAAATCGCCATGAATAAAAACATTATCCCCTGAGCCGCCCATCCACTCCAATGGCAGCTCATGCTTCATCTCGTCCGGCAAAACCAGTTGCTTATGAATAACCGCCAACGCCTGCCCCGCCCTTTTCAAAAGCTCGCCCAGCTGCTTGTCTTTGCGAACTCCCATCTCGATTAACCTTACCAGACCTTCCACCCGCTCCAGTTCAAGCATACCAGCCTGCGCATCAAACCTTAGCACCCTGGGCACATAAAACAGCCCGCTGTTTTTGCCAATCTCAAACGCCTGTCTGGTCTTGGCCGCCTCGATCGCCAGCAAATCCGGCCGGCCGGTCTTACGAACAGTCTCACCAACAAACTCCACCAACAGTTCCCCTTGGCACGAGCGTCCTTGCCCCGCCCTTACCTTCCCATGTGCATACTACGACAATGTCCTCAGCAAATCGACTCAGACATCTCAGCCGGCAAGCCGCACCATCTATGACCAGGTTGAGCCGCTGCGAAAATGGCACCTTGGGCGGATGAAAAAAACCCGCAGGATAAATCTCAGCTATCCTCAATCCGGCAGTCCCCACAAGCTCTCTGATCTCTCCGACACTCATAACGTTGTATATGCTCCGCTGCTTCCGCCGCCGGTAAAGCCAGTGCCCAAACCTGATCCACGGCGAACCAAGATTGTGATGATTGTTAAACACAAAATACCCGTCATCCGCCAGCAGCTCACCGAGCGCGTTCATAACAGCCGATCTTAGCTCACGTTCCGCATTGAGAAAAAACCTGAACGCCGTTATCAAATTAAACTTCCGCCCCTTTAAAATATTCGCCTTCGTTATGTCTGCCTCAATAAGCTCGGTACGCCTCAGTTTCTCCCTCGCAATCGCCAACATCGTCTCCGACACGTCAATAGCGGTCGATGTCTTCACGCGCTGCTCCAGAAAGCTTGTTATCCGCCCGGTGCCGCACGCAAAATCCAGCAGGTCGATGTCCCTGCCCTGAAAGTATTTCTCCAGAATTCTCAATATAATCCCCTGCTCACGCATCCACAGAAACTTCTGCCACGGCTGCGTGCGGTAGCACTCTTCATACTCACCACCCTTACCCTCGTATTTGTGCGACTCAGTGTACGAGTATGCCTTGGTCATAAAGCTGACGACGCATCCTCCAACGACCGCCTGCCGGTAAGAATACCGGCAAACCGCCTTCGCTCGGTCGGCCCCAGGCTCAGAAACCAGCTGCTTGCAACCGTCAGGCCCGCCGTAACAACCACCACGGCAAGTATCTCTGCCCACGAATTAGGCGCCGACACATACTTCCACAAGCCAATCACTACCACGCCCGGCATGCCTCCTAACACCGCGGGCCACCAGACACGCGTAATACTGTCCCGTGTAGATATCTTCATCTTCCAGTTAAAGTATATCGGCAGTATCACGCCCGACATTAAGACCATCGGCACGAAATTGGCCCACGCTATCCCCACCAGGCCCCAATCAAATACCCCCACTGAAATCACAGACCCAGCCACGCATAATAACGCCGTCAACGCCATAAGAACCCCGAAAATCTTATGTTCTCCCCTGCCTGCCAGCACCAGGAAATTGCTGTGCTGCGCCAGTCTAATACAATGCCCAACAGCTAAAATCGTCAACACCCCCCCCATCGTATCGAGCACACCCTGTGAAAAACTACCCCGCACCCATATCTCCAAAAAGTCCCCCCCCATAGCTGCCAGAAAACACACACCGGGTATCAGTATCAAAAGACTGTACTTCTGCGTCAGAAATGCCAGCTCCTTCACTCGCAACCGCTCTTGCCTTGCATCAAGGTCGCTCACCGCCGGCTTTATCGCAGCAGTAAATGCCTGCAAAAATTGCGCCAGCAGCAACACCGGCGCCATCGCAGTCGAAAATTGACTTATCTCCGGCGTTCCTACAAGCACCCCAAGAACAAGATTGCTCGCATAATAAATTATTATCGCCCCAGCAGCATACAAAAACGTGTTCGCCCCGTAAGCCAACATCTCGCGAAGTAAACCAAAATCGATGTGGCTTATCGAGAAAAACCTCTTCGGCAGCCACTTGCGGATAAACACTGTCTGCAACATCCGCATCGTAATCTCGCTCGCCCCGAATATAATCCCCAATGTCAGCAGCCCATACCCGCGCGACAAAAGCACAACTATCAGCACAGTCCTGACAATCAACGGAACAAGGATCGCCAGATTCATAATGTCATATCGCTGCACACCGCTAAGCACCCCCATCGCAAGCTGTAGCGGCATCACAGCCGCAAAACATAACCCCACTACCAATAGCAGGGCTTCTGCTGTCCCCACAAGCTCCGGCTCAATCGCAAACCACGACCCAATGTTCAAGTAAACCACCAGAGTCGCTATCGCCAGAACAACGCCGATTAACGAAAAGAAAAATAGCGAAACACTCACCACCCTGCGAACCCCCTCCTGGTCCCCCCTCGCCAGATAAACAGGAATATACCTGTTTATCGAACTGCTCAGCCCCATACTTAACAGCCCTCCGTAGTGGAAGACTCCTCCCCCCACAAGCAACCAAACGCCGTACCGCGCTTCCCCTAACCGGTCCAGAAGAAACCTGATGAGGAAAAACCCGATGGCTGCATTGCACACCAACGTGACCACGTTGAAGAATGTGCCGTAAACCATTCTGCTGGGCGTTGTGATTGATTCGCTGTATCCCATTGCACCTTCGCTCTCAAACACACCCAAGAACCAACCAACATACTTCGTACAGCCTGCATTAATAAGATCACCGATAAGCAGTAAAAAATCTGTACGAGTTCTATGCCCGTCGAATGCACACGGAAAGACAATTGAGACACACCAGGCGCATTACTTACCAACCATATTTAATATCGGCAGATCAGTCAGCACACTTCACGCCTCGGCGATTATTCTCACAATCCTCTGAGCAGCTCTGCCGTCCCATAATTTCGGCGATTTGGGGCTGATGTGGCCATTTTCGCGTGTCTGCCTTATCCGGCGGTAAGCCTTCACAATGCCCTGAGCCGTCATTTCGACCAGGCAATTCGTGCCCTCTGTGATTGTGACCGGCCGCTCGCTGTTCTTCCGCAGTGTCATACACGGCACTCCAAGGATTGTCGTCTCCTCCTGTAT
>CAYGZM010000061.1:0-21210 GCA_964354365.1 uncultured Pirellulales bacterium | reverse complement strand
AATCATCGCCTCCACTGCATGGAAGCCTGAGAGAACACGCTTGTTTTGGGTCTAGAACATTTAGCCGTAAGCGGAATCAAGGATCGCACAGGTGGGCTGGCGGGCGAGAATCGGGGCAGCATATCTAATTGCCATTCGGCGGGAAGCATCAAAGGTGCTAATCACATTGGGGGTTTGGTCGGGGACAATTACGGCGACCTGTCGTACTGCTACTCCACCGCTGATGTCAATGCAACCGATGAGTACGCCGGCGGACTGGTGGCATGGAACTATGGTAGTGTTTCGGACTGTTACGCCACAGGGAGTGTGAGTGGTGATGTCAGTGCCGGCGGTCTGATTGGCTTAAGCGGGGGCGTTGTTTCAGGCTGCTATTCTGCCGGTGACGTAACAAGTCGGCGTGGAGGTGGTGTTGGAGGCCTGATGGCGTTGAATTATGAAAGCGTTACGGACTGCTATTCGAGGAGCAACGTGAAAGGGCGTTCCGGTTGCGGCGGGCTGATCGGCAGGAATTACGACAGTGTGTTGAACTGCTATTCGACGGGCGATGTCCATGCAACCAATCCGACCAGCACCGACTCTGTCGGCGGCATGATAGGCAGCAACTACTCAGACAGTGTTTCAAACTGTCTCTGGGATACCGAAACGCAGACCCACGGCGTTACGGAGGGTGTTGGTTCAAAATGGGCGAAGAACGCAGATGTTGTGGGTCTATCGACGGCCGAAATGCAAACGAAGGCTACGTTTACATCCGCCGGTTGGGATTTCGCAGGTGAATCGGCCAACGGGACAAGAGAAGTCTGGCAAATGCCTGTCAGCGGTGGCTATCCGGTATTAAGCTTACTACAAAATAGTGGCGTACCGTTTCCGCTTGCCGGAAGAGGGACTATTAGCGATCCGTATTTGATCGGTGATGCAAACGAGCTTGGGATGGTCAACTGGTATCCGGAGGGCAGTTGTTTCAAGTTGACGAGCGATATCAACCTATCGGGGACGAGGTGGTCTGGGCCTGTCGTGCCGGAATTTGGCGGTTCTTTCGATGGGGCCGCTCATAGACTTGAGAATGTCCAGATATCAGGACATGGGCGGCTTGGCTTTGTGGGTTGTCTTGGGGAAGGCGGCGAGGTCAGGAACCTGCGGATTGAAGGTGGTGCTGTCATCGGAACCGAGAAGGCTGTTGGGGGCTTAGTAGGAGAGAATCGGGGGGATGTGTCTAACTGCTATTTCGCCGGTGATGTTAACGGCGTTGAAGACGTCGGGGGCTTGGTAGGGCTTAGTTCAGAAGGCAGCAGCATTTCAGGCTGCTATTTTATGGGCGACGTGAATGGTTTCGAATGCGTCGGCGGTTTGGTGGGGGAGAATTATGGCAGTCTTTCGGAGAGCTATACGGTCTGCGACGTTAATGCGAGCGAAGATTATGCGGGCGGCCTGGTGGGGCGCAATGAAGGAAACGTGGGTGTTTCGAATTGCCATGCCGTCACTTACGTCAGAGGGCGTTACTACCTGGGCGGCCTGTTAGGATATAACGCCAGGGCCAATGTTACGGACTGCTATTCAACCGGTGTAGTCAAAGGATCGAGCAGATCAGGTGGGCTGATAGGCCAAAATGGTGACGATGAGGATGAAGACGTTCAAGGAGGCGTTGTCGTGAATTGCTTTTCAAAGTGCCCAGTCGAGGGCGGACACTACGTTGGCGGGCTCGTGGGGTGGAATAATGGAGGCCATATTTCAGACTGCAATTCTACGGGCGATGCTACAGGATCATTGGACTTTGTAGGTGGTCTGGTCGGGAGAAACGACCGTGGGAACATTACGAGATGTCACTCTATGGGTAATGTCCACGGCCATGATTATATCGGAGGCTTGGTGGGGTATAGTTTGGACAGCAGTGTATGGAACTGCTATTCCACCGGAGATGTCAGGGGGGCAAAATACATAGGCGGGCTGATAGGAGCAAACGGGAGCCGTGTTTGGGAGTGCTATTCTATTGGGAGCGTAAGGGGTGAAAACTCTGTCGGGGGATTAGTGGGCATTAATAGCAGCATTGTATGGGGCTGCTATTCCACCGGGGATGTGGAGGGGTCGGCTTTCAAGGCTGGTGGTTTGGTAGGACATAACGTAGGGAATGTTGCGAACTGTTATTCCACAGGAGATGTCGATGGCAATAACCACATTGGAGGCCTGATAGGGAGCAACTATGAGCATGGTCACGCATCCAACTGTTTCTGGGATACAGAGACGCAGACCCACGGTGTAACCGAGAGCGTTGGGCATTTTGGTGGGGTGACGGACAATGTTGCAGGGCTGACCACGGTTGAAATGCAGACGGAGAGCACATTTACGTCCGCCGGATGGGATTTTCTTGGAGAATCAGCTAACGGTACGAGTGAGATATGGCAAATACCTGCCGGCGGTGGCTATCCGGTATTGAGTTTACTGGAGAACAGCGGCGTACCGTTTCCGCTTGCCGGAGCGGGGACTATCGGCGATCCATATTTGGTCGCAGACGCAAATGAGCTCGGGATGGTGAGGTGGTATCCGGAAGATTGTTCGTTCAGATTGACAACCGACATTGACCTTTCCGGAATTGCCTGGTCTGGAGCTATCGTGCCGGCATTTGGCGGATTTTTCGACGGCAATGGGCACAAGCTGATGAATATGCAGATATCAGGTGGTGGGTGGCTTGGCCTGTTTGGCGGTCTCGCAGCAAGCGGCCAAGTCAAGAATCTTGGCCTTGAAGGGGCTTCGGTTAGAGGAATCTGGTGGTGGATTGGCGGTTTGGTGGCGGAAAATCGAGGCACTGTTTCGAGCTGCTATTCGATGGGGGGCATATGCGGTGACGGCTACGTCGGTGGGCTGATCGGGACGAATTACGGAAATCTGTTGAATTCCCATTCCGTCAGCGATGTTAATGGAGCGAGTGATTATGTCGGTGGCCTTGTGGGAAGCAACTTGGGCAGTATCAGCAACTGCTATTCGAGCGGAAAGACGAGTGGTGAGAACTGGGTAGGTGGCCTGATTGGCTCCATTAGCGAGGGCAAAGTCACGAATAGCTATTCGGTTGGAGAAGTGACTGGTGTTCAGGGTGTCGGAGGCTTAGCGGGCCGCGTTTCCGGCGATGTATTGGGCTGCTATTCCAAGGGTACTGTGACTGGCAGCACGTATGTTGGCGGGTTGGTGGGAAGCAGCGGAGGCAGTACGTCCGGCTGCTACTCCACAGGTGACGTGACCGGCGGTGAGAAAGTAGGAGGATTGGTTGGCGGCAATTCCGGTGATATTTCGGAGTGCTATTCTATTGGCAAAGTATACGGTGGCGACTCTGTCGGGGGATTGATTGGCGGCAATTCTGGTGATATTTCAAAGTGCTATTCTGCTGGGAGCGTCCGTGGTGATGATATGGTCGGAGGCTTCGTTGGGTACAACATAGACCCCGGCGAGATTTTGAACTGCTGTTCTGTCGGTGATACGAACGGAGTGGCAAAGGTCGGTGGGTTTGTGGGCCACAACGATGATGGAGCTGAAGTGTCGAACTGCTATGCAGCGGGTGACGTTAACGGCATCACGGATGTGGGGGGGCTGGTCGGACATAATGAGGGAAGCAGGGTGTTGAATTGCTTTTGGGACATTGAAATGCAGAGCCACGGAGTGACCGAGAGTATCGGCAACTATGAGGGGGGCACGGTTGACAATGTTGTCGGCTTGCTGAGCAGGGAAATGGTGATAAAAGAGATGTTTACGTCTGTAGGGTGGGATTTTGCTGGTGAGGAGGAGAATGGGACTGAGGATGTCTGGACGATTTGCAGCGGGACGAATTATCCGAGGTTCGCATGGCAAATTCGCGCCGCTGATTTCCTCTGCCCGAACGGGATTACGGGTAGAGACTTTGCGTTCTTTGCGCTATACTGGTTAAGTGACGACTGTGGACCAGCCAACCAGCACTGTTCAGGAACTGATCTCGATCTCTCAGGTCGAACGGCTGCCAAAGATCTTGAACTGTTTGCTGAGGGCTGGCTTGATGATGCGACATTCGTTGTGCGAGGACCGCAGCCTCCGGCAAGGGCAAGCGATCCCAGTCCTGTCGATGGTGCCGTTGATGTTAAGACGGATGCGGTTTTGAACTGGCAGTCAGGCTACGGAGCCGTATCTACCAATGTCTACTTTGGCATCACAAATCCTCCCGACTTTCGAATCAATCAACGAGACACAATATTCGAGCCGGGCCCTTTGGCAAACGGGGCTACATATTATTGGCGCATCGATGAGGTCAATGAGGTTGGAACGACCACGGGCCGACTTTGGAGCTTCACGACAGGGTCACCCCCTGCTCCGGCAACTATGCCCGTACCGCCGGACGGTGCTGTAGATGTCAGCACAGACCCTGTTCTAAGGTGGAAACCGGGTGCTGATGCAACATCTCACGATGTCTACTTCGGAACCGTCAGTCCCGGTATTCTGCAGGGAAACCAAATGGGAGCAAGCTTTGTGCCCGGCAAGCTCGCCTACGGGCAGACGTACTACTGGCGTGTCGATGAGAGGAACACTCATGGCGCTACCACTGGCTCGGTCTGGAGTTTCAGGGTCCGTAGTAGCGGTACACGTTGATGATCCTGTATGTAGGTCTCTCCAAAGACCTCTCAAGTGTCCATTCTGACGCATAGGGTACATTTATTCATCCGAGCCAGCAGTTCTCCGAATTAAGCCTTGCTGCGATTGTCGAGTATTCGTGGGACCTCCGAAAAACAACTTAAACTTGAATGATTGCTCTTTGAAAATAGAATATGCAACCGAATGCACTGGAGTTGAACCTTCGGCAGATGTCAATTTCCATCAAGATGCAAGGATGTAGCCATCGACCTTGATGTATCGACAGACCTTCCCCATATAATGCTGAAGAACGGGACAGCAAACTAAGCGACTTTTTTAAGCCGATACAGTGACACTGAGACAACGGAGATTTGCCAGTGGTTCGAACTCAATTATATATACTGTAGTTCGGAGGTTGGGAGCTCCAGTTTCCCACCTTGTTTTACTTCACCCGCGAGTGTGCCGCGCAAAGCAACTTGGATATTTCTCTCTCTCCAACTGCTATCGCATTCACTTAAGTACGACATCTTTCGTTATGACTTGTCCCGCTGACATTTGACTCATATCCAAAGCGTGGTATTGCCTGTACCGCCCCTGTGCCGAAAAACTCAGCTTGTAGACAAAACCGCCGGGCAAATCGGGCGGCACGAGAAGTTCATAGTGGCCTTTCGCATCGGTACTTGCCGCTGCAAACGCATCGCCCTCCTTCTTGTATTTGCCGTAATACGGGAGCACTGCCACGGCTGCTTTCAATGGGCTACCGCCTGCGTCAGTTACCCGCCCCATGATGCTCACCATCGGTTGAAGTCTCACGACAACGTCCCTTTCGTACTCCTTTCCAGTCGTCAAAGACGCACCGAGCTTGCGCCCGGCGTGCCTGATAATCCAGCACGCCGGCCCTTCCGCAGAGCGCAGGTCTGTTGGTGCCGGCTCAAACGACGCGCTGAACTTACCATCAGCCTGTGTGGTGAAGTCACGCCCACTCACATAAAACGGCATTAGCTCAAAGAACGCCCCTCCGACCGGACGCCCCGCTTCATCTACTACAATTCCCCCAAAGCCAGCCTTGTGCTTGATTTGCGTGTCAAAGCTGTAGTCCTGCCCCCCCTCAACCAGGATATCTTGGCCAACACGCGCAGCTCTATAGTCTTGCCTACCTCCCACTGCAACGAGAGAATACGTCCCCTTCTGTAGAATGATGTACGCGATTCCACTGGCATTTGTGTATACGGTCGCATTGCCGGCGAGCGATCCGCCCTGAAATGTCACAGCCGCGCCACCCACGGGCCCGCCGACGTCTGAATCGACCACAGTGACTTCAACAAGTCCTGAGTCCGCGGGAGTACTCGCTGGCTTCTCCTCGAGGGCCTTCTTCGGCGCCATGATTATCCGAATATTCTCGGCGCCCGCATTCACATCCGCGTCAACAGGATAGTAGTCATAAGGGGTGCGGCCACGGTTCGGAAACCATTCCGACTTGACGTTGAGTCTGACCTTGCCCTCACACAAACCTTCAAACACGAATCTGCCGTCTCCCTGCGTCGTAATCGGCTCGAACGTGGGTTGACCGCCACCCATTATGCTCACACTTGCCTCCTCCATCGGTCCGCCTAATATGTCCACGATGGTCCCCGAAAGTGAAAGGCTGGCCGCCCGCAGGACAAAAGGCCTCAGCCTTACCCCGCCTCCGTAGATCTCGGCAGATATGTCCTTGAGTTGTGCCCAGACCTCGTGGTCGGGCACGGTGCACACATTGAACGTTCCTGTCCCATTCTTCAGAACCGCACCAACACCTAAATGTGCTTGGCTCAGGCCATCTCCACCAGCCGTTACCAGATACCTATAGTCATGGGGCCGTTTATAAGGAACACACGCAATTCGATAGTATCCGTCGTCGTCAGTGATGAACTGTTCCTCATCTCCAAACCGATAGTGCTCAGAGTCAATGCGCACCCTCGGCGCAACAACAGCACCGGCAATAGGGGTTCCTGAACCGTCAACCACGCTCCCCGATACTTCAAAACTCTCTGATACAACAACCTGGGTCACTCCACTGCCGTACAGCCTCACCTCAACAAACCCAGCCCTATTCTTGGCGACGTCTCGAACGTACACATAGTATTTTGGATATATGTTCTCCGGCTTGAGTTCCTTCCGCTCGCGCGCCAAATCCACTGCTCTGGCAAAATCGTTCTCAGTAAATGTGAATGTCCCGTCAGCGCCGGTCTGCGCGTGCAGAACATTGCCCGGCAGCAGATATACATCTGCACCAGCAACAGGTTCATTCACAGCATCCACAACCTTCCCCAGATAACCTATCCCCACATCCACAAGAAAATTCCTTTGGTATTTGCCCCCGGACTCAACCGTTATTTCCTCAGGCTTTTCACGAAGAAGTGCTTTTCCGTCCTTGGATAGACTGCTGATGACATACTTTCCCGGGCGCAAGTAAAAACAGGTAAGCCCTCTATCTGAATCTACACGGGAGTCTGCCCTCACTCGCTCGCCGGTATTGGCATCCTCCAATCCCACCCCCACTCTGGGAATAGCCTCACCCGTCTTGATGTGGTTCACCTTGATCAGAAGCTGGGCCATTGTCACAACCTTCATCTCAACCTCTGTGGTCCTCCCCTTTTCGACGACAATACTGGTCGGTTCTCCATACCGCTCCGGGAATATGTTCTCCGGATCATACCGAACCTCATACGTTGCCGCCACGCAATTGATGTCGAAACGGCCTTTGTCATCAACAAAGATATTGAAATACTCCGGCGCCCCGGCATCCCCATCTTTCCTCGCCAGACCCATCTTGAATTCTGACATTGGCTTGCCCGTAGACTTATCGACCACCCTTGCACGAATCCCCGATATAGGCGGCATTGCAAGGACTATATCCTGTGTGCCCGCAGGAAATCTGCCTGTGCCCGTCTGTCCACCCTTGAAATACCACGTCGATTTGTCAAGATAACCAGCCGCGGTCACATAGAGATGAACATTCGCCTCCTCGGGAACTCCATCGAAGGAGAAACGCCCACGCGCATCGGTCTTGACGCTTGATGCCTCAGTCGAACAAAGTAAGGCAGGAAGCCACGCATCCTGGCGCACTCCCTTAATAGGATAGATATGGACTCCTGCGTTGCCAACTCCATAGCCCGCCTCGTTCACAATCATTCCCGCCACAGAGTTAGCCTTGCTAAGAACGATCTTGTTCTCATCCGACGATTCAAATGAGCGAAGATAATCCACACCGGGAGCATAGCCCTGTCTTTGGGCCACAACAAATTGCTCGGTAACTTCTTTCTCACCCTCAACGTAAGAACGTTTCCAGGTTACACTGAAAAGACCGCTTGCATCCGAGAACGTCGTATCCAGGACTTCAACCGGCAACGGAAGTGGAGTCTCGCCGCCCTTTGCCCTGGCCTTGTAGAGGGTCACTTTGGCATGGCCTATCGGCTGTCCCGCCCTATCGACGACCCTGCCTGCAAGCCGTGCCACGTCCATCGTCATCTCTTCATTCAACTCCCCCTGGCTGGCCACTGCTACCCCAACCACCAGAATCAACAGGCATCTCAGCCGAGGTCCTTTTGGTCTCGTCTGCTCTGTGTCAATCCTCATAGGTTCATCCTCCCAGAACGCCGTGCACTAATTCTCGTGCTCTGCAAGCTTCAAATAGCCGAGTTCAAGCCTACAACAGACTATAGCACTCCACGCAAAATTTCAATGCTCACCTTCGGGAAATGCACCGAAGAGACTGCGATGCCAAGTCGGACTTGTGTATGCCAGATGACTGTCCGAGACAGTTCAGAAATGGCATGAACTCTCAACTACCATAAAGCTTCTTTGGCAAGCCTTTGCGGGGCGAGATAAGACCCCTTACTAAATACACAGCACGTCGCACCACCCCTGTTCATCGCCCTGAAACCAGTCTTCCCCTAAACCTGCGAACGACTCGTTTCCCGCCTGAAATGCAAAGGCTCAAGATAACCTGCCTGTGTAATTCTCCGGAACCAGAACGACAAAAGCAACCGGGATGTAAGGAACGTAAGCACCGTTCATTCAAGCCGATGTCGGCTAATCGGCCTGAAACAAGGGGCCTCCCGAAATACCCGCATGGGCAACCGTGCGGTAGAACCTGCAAATGCCGCGCGAAACTCCACAAACGCCTAATATTCCTTGTCTTTCGAGCCGCAATCTGGTATAATTCTTGAACGGCAATTGCCGAGGAGACATATATGAGGCGAAAAGCTGATCCAAGGACTTGCCTAGCCGCCTTGCTGCTTGTACTGTGCTTGGTTCCAACAGCACTGGCAAGGATAATCACCGTCGATGACGACGGGCCAGCGGATTTCAACAACATCCAGGCCGTTATCAACGATGCCAACGACGGCGACACAGTCGAAATCCAGCCCGGTCTATACACCGGCCCCGGAAACCGCAATATCGACTTCAAAGGCAAAGCCATCACCGTCCGGTCCACCGACCCAAACGACCCCAACATCGTCGCCGCAACGGTCATCGACTGTAATAGCCTGGGCCAAGCCTTTTACTTTCACAGTGGCGAGACACCTGAATCCCGCCTCGAAGGCGTTACGGGTACAAGGGCGGCTGGCAGCAGTATTTACTTCTATGGTGCTGGGGCAGGCATCCCTTCGCATCCAACCATACGAAATTGCGTTTTCAAGGCAAATTCAGGCAGCCTAGGTGGTGCCTTACACATCTGGCGGTGCAGCCCGCGTATTATCAATTGTACTTTCTCTGATAACACAGCAACTGAAGGAGGGGCAATCCACAACACGGAAGAAAGCCATTCCTACATAGAGAATTGCAGCTTTGTCGGAAATGTGGCATCTCTGGGAGGAGCAATCTGCACGAGAGAAGAAAGCCACGCTCGCATAACCAGTTGTAGCTTCGTTAGCAACTTGGCAACTGACGGGGGGGCAATCTGCGACATGGAGAAAAGCCATTCCTACATAGACAATTGCAGCTTTGTCAACAACTCGGCATCAAGGGGAGGCGCTCTTGCCAATTATAATCGGAACTATCCAGTAATAACCAACTGTGTATTTGTAAGTAATTCAGCTGAATACGGAGGCGCTGTCCGCAATAACGGACACGGCGATCCTACGATTGTGAATTGCCTATTCAACCACAATTCTGCTTCCAAGGGGGGAGTCATCTTCAGCGGTTATTTAGATGCGCCGGTTTTGCTCAACTGCACTCTGAGCAGGAACACCGCCAATAAGTGGGGCGGTGGAATATACAATGAAGATTGTAGTACTGTGACTCTCTCCAACTGTGTACTTTGGGGCAACACGGACCAAACTGGCACGAACGAGCTTTCTCAAATTCGTTTGACAACATACCCCATATATCCTCCTGCCATCAATTACAGTTGTATACAAGGTCTCACTGGAGCACTCGGAGGCGAAGGCAATATTGGTCTCGATCCATTATTTGTGGACGCTAACGGCCCGGACAATCTGGCTGGGACCGAGGACGACAACCTGCGGTTATCGCTTGTTTCACCTTGTGTCGATGCCGGCGACAATTCTGCGCCGTTAACGTCCGTGATTTTCGATCTCGACGGTAACCCTCGCCGTACTGATGCCCCTTCGGCTGTCGACACAGGCAACGGCGAAAAACCGATTGTTGACATGGGCGCATACGAGTATCTCCCGCCTGGCACGCCGGTAATCGGTTTGTCGGATACGGAGTATAAATTCATCGCCGTCGAACATGGTCCGAATCCGGAGAATCAACCGCTGACCATCTGGAACCGAGCAGAAGGAGTGCTGAACTGGACTGTCACCAATGACTGTGACTGGCTGCAAGTCTTCCCATCCGAAGGAATTTCGACTGGCTTGCCGGGTAACATAACAATATCGGCAGATGTGACTGGACTCGCCCAAGGTATGTACACCTGTGCATTCTCCATCTTCGATCCCAATACGCTGAGCGTACCGCGCAATATCACCGTGAATCTCGACGTCAAAACACCAGTGATTGGCGTCGATCCGAACAGACTTTACTTCATCTGTCTCAGAGGTGATCCCATCCCCAAGACGCAGACGCTGTTGATATGGAATGCTGATGTGGGCACATTGAACTGGCAGATCAGCGAGGACTGTGACTGGCTTGATGTCTCTCCAACGTCCGGCCAATCTTCGGGCGAAGTCGATCAAGTCATCGTCTGTGTAGACGGCAATGGCCTCGATATCGGGGACTATACCTGTGAGTTGTTCGTTTCGGACCCCAACGCGGACAACTCGCCCGTACCTGTTACGGTGAACGTGCATGTCGGGACGCCCGTCATCGAACTCGGCAACACGCCGGTTCAGTTTGAATATCGCCCAGGAGATCCAAATCCACCCCCAAAGGAATTCTACATCAGAAATAGTGACATAGCAATCTTGAATTGGCAGGTCACGGAAGACTGTGATTGGCTGAACATCTCGCCCGCGACCGGCCAGTCCACAGGTGAAAAGGACTACGTCCAGATCGACGTTGACCCGAATGGCCTCTCGCCCGGGCGCCACGCCTATAACCTGGTCGTGACCGATCCAAATGCACGCAACTCCCCCCAATGGGTAAGTGTGAGTTTATACGTTGATGGCCCGGTCATCGACGTTACACCGAACCCGCTCAGTTTTGTCTACTCACCCGATATACCGGGGCCTAATTCGCAGACAATCGCCATTTCTAATGCGAGCATCCAGACATTGCACTGGAGTATAAGCGAGGACTGTAATTGGCTGAGCCTCTGGCCTCTCAGCGGCACATCCCGTGGAGAACCTAATGATGTCATCGTAACTATAGACTGGGCCCAAATCACCGGGGATCACTCAGCTAATTTGACAATATCCGATCCAAATTCCGCCAATAAAGCTGTACAGGTAGCTGTCGTCGTGCACTGCACTGAGACGTCTGTGCTGAGAGTGCCGAGCATATTCCCGACGATCCAAAGTGCTGTTCAATATGCCGATGATGGTGACACAGTCGTCGTCGATCCCGGGATATACACCGGCCCCGGAAACCGCAATATCGACTTCAATGGCAGAGCCATCACCGTCCGCTCCACCGACCCCAACAATCCCAACGTTGTTGCTACAACAGTGATCGACTGCAATGGTCTGGGCCGCGGGTTTTACTTCCACAATGAAGAAGATGGCAACTCCGTATTAACCGGATTCACTATCACCAATGGCTACGCAAAATATGGCGGTGGAATCTATTGTGCTTACAGCGGCCCATCGATATCTAACTGCGTTATCGTGGGAAATACCGCATACGGCTATCCCGGTGGTGGCGGAGTCTGTGGCAATGAAGATGACGCGGCGATCACGGATTGCACCATCGTGCGCAACACCACGCCAGAACTCGGTGGCGGTGTCTATCTCGGCCGTAGCAAAGCACAGGTTGTGGGGTGCCGGATCAGCGGGAATTCAGCTGGTCGCGATGGCGGCGGAGTGTATACGTCGCACGGCTGGTCTGAGATCCGCAATTGTCTGATCGTTGGCAATAGGGCCAGCGAGGCTGGTGGTGCAATCTGCAACTGGGGACGCAGTCCAACGATCGAAAGTTCCACAATTTGTCACAACGTCGCGCTCGGGTTTGCCGGCGGGATCATTAGCACGTATGGCAGTGAGACCTCCGTCTTGAACTGTGTTATCCGGGGCAACTTCGGCTATCCGGGCCCTGAACTTGCCGTCGCCGCTGACGACGGTGTGGAATCCACTTTGTCAGTCTCCTACTCAAACGTAGAGGGCACCAGAGACATGGTCCACATCGCTGAAGGATGCACACTCAACTGGGGTCCAGGGAATATCGATATGGACCCCTGCTTCGCCGCGCCGGGCTATTGGGGGCATAGCGACGACCCGAATATGCATGTCGAGCCGAACGACCCGAATGCCGTGTGGGTTCATGGTGATTACCATTTGAAATCACAATACGGCAGATGGGAGCCAAATATCCTCTCCTGGTTACTCGATGACGTTACGAGCCTTTGCATTGATGCCGGTGATCCAAATTCGGATTGGTCAAAAGAGCTCTGGCCGAACGGAAAACACATAAATCTGGGCGCATACGGCGGGACGCGTGAGGCGAGCATGTCGCCGACCGAGATCGGCAATATCGCCGATCTCGATCTCGATGGCTTCGTCTATCGCACTGATCTGCCTTTGTTCATGAGTCAATGGCTACTCGGCGGGCAGCCACTGTCTGCAGATCTTACAAGAAATGGGTTTGTGGACTTCCCAGACTTGGCCGTTTTTGGGTGGCACTGGAAGCGGCCCTCTCCGCCTCTTCCAGCGAACGCCCCAAGCCCAGCAGAGGGCACATCAGGCGTTGCACTTGCTCCTTTGTTGACGTGGACCTCGGATGCCAACGCGTTGTGGCACGACGTGTATTTCGGAACCGCAAGCCCCGGAATATTCCAGATCTGCCAGCCGAATACGACGTTCGAGCCTGGACTCTTGGACAAGAACACGTGGTATTACTGGCGGATCGATGAAATAAATCCAGGCGGCGTGACTACTGGAGTAGTATGGAGCTTCAAGACAGGCTCACCACCCGACCCAGCAACTGAGCCGAATCCGCCCGATGGCTCCGTGGGTATTCGAACAGACCCGGTTCTAAGCTGGGTGGCAGGTGCTGGTGCTACATCGCACGATGTGTATTTTGGGAAGACCAGCCCAGGGACATTCCGAGGCAATCAAAGCCAGACCACATTCACCCCCGGCAGTCTTGCGTACGAGACCACGTACTATTGGCGGATCGACGAGGTCAATGCCGCTGGTAAAACGACAGGGCCTGTCTGGAGCTTCACGACCAAGAGTAGCGGCACGAGATAACCGGGCAAAGTAATCAGAGACCGAACAACCAGAAATTGCGGATAATTGCCGCTGGAACCAGTTGCACCTGTCAAACGCCCGTAGGACCATCCTATACACGCGACTATCCCCCTGCATAACAGACACTTGCGCCCCCAGGCTCGGCGCTGCGACTTTGCTCCCATCAGAGGCTATACCCACGTATCACATGCATACCATCGCATCGCTCGTCTCGAGTGGAAAGACATGCTTGGGACCATTTGTACTTGTCAAGCGTAAATGGGACCGCCGTGACATCTGATTTAACATTATACACTACAAGGATTTAGATACCCAAGACCGTCTTTAGCATTTCCGGCTGTTTTATGCTATCATACTTCCTCTGCAACCGGCTTTTTCTTGTTTTGGAGGAGGTTTTGATGGCCTTATGAATAAGAACTTGGACGTCATCATCAATGCTGCAACATTGATCATTAAAGCGGCCATCTTAGCTGCCCGATTCTCAGGAAGAGTCCGTAAGCGAAGCCTCAAACGCCTTGCGGCCATGGATGCCGATCGCAAAGACAAGGAAACACTATTTCTCAAAGATAAGGTCTATCAGCTCGAAATGCAGGTGTCGATCCTCCAGAAACAAATCCACAAGAAGGGTAAGAAGCCGCGATATGAAGTCCGCGAGAGACTCCTCATCCTTTGGCATATGGAGGCTTTCCAGATCCCCAGGCGAAAGGTCTCCCGGCATTTCGGCGTCGCCCGATCCACGCTCTACCGCTGGCTGCACAAGATCGAAGATCAGAAGCCCTCCGGCACTCCCGGCAACAAGACCCCAGTAGATGTCGCCTCCCTGACGTGGGAGATCACGAAAGCCAACCTCAGTTGGGGCCGCATTCGAATCGCCAACCAACTCAAATTGCTGGGTATCTTCCTGTCCGCCACCGCGGTGAGAAACATCCTGCTGAGGCCGGAACTTCGAGATACTCCCACATCCGCGGCCGCCCCTGTTGAATCACAAGAAGGGCCAGAATCCCGCTCCATTCCCGCGTGGTATGCCAACCATGTCTGGTCGATCGACACGACGAAAGTCATGTGCTGGGGCCTGTGGCCTGTTCAGGTCCTGGTGGCCATTGACCACTTCTCTCGCAAGGTCGTATGTGTGGCACCGCTGGAAGGTCCCAATGCCGGATGGATCATCGAGGCTCTGGAGAGGGCCATACAAAAGCATAGGGCGCCGAAACACATCATCTCCGACCAAGCCAGCGTCTTTGTGGGGGATGCCTTTGCCGAACTGCTGCGACAATGGAATATCAAAGCCCGTTTGGGAGCGGTGGGAAAGAACGGGTCCATCGCCGTAACCGAGCGGGTCATCAAGACCCTCAAGTATGAGTGGCTGAAACGCGTCCCGCTCATCAAGGGCTTTGACCACCTGGCGCTTCTGTGCAGCGAATTCGAGAACTGGTACAACGCCTGGCGGCCACATATGACTCTGGAGGGTCTGCGGCCGGATGACCTCTATTACGACCGCAAGCCTGAGAAGCCGACGCGCGATTCGAAAGCCGTACCCGGCAATATCGAGCGTCACGTCTTTGCCGAAACACGGCTCACAGCCTACCGCCTCAAGAACGCGGCGTAGTTTCTGCTACATGGCTCCAGCTGTCTAAACACGTGGGAAGTCTGCCGGCATTTCAGGCACAGACCTCCGCTCCTTTCATATTCAGGAGCCAAAGACTGTTCACACCGCCTCTGCCCTGCCCCCCTGTCCCACACGTGCCATCTTCTGAAACGGATTTCGCACCGAATTCAGCCGCAGCCCCACGGTCCCATCGCCGCTTGACAAGCACACCTGGCTCGACTTATCGTAGGAGCGGCGGATGGGCAACGCTGTTGCGTGAATCTCCTGGGCCATTAGAATAGTGGCTGATCGCGTCAGTGCTTATTCGCATGAGTCTCGGAACATTTACTTATCTCAGGAGTGAAAATGAAAACGACACGAGAACTGAGGCTTCCAGCAGGTTTGTTATTGCTTATATGCTTGCTGGTACTGATTTCCACAAATGCAGTCTGGGCTGAGGAAAGGATTGTCCCGTACCAGCCGAAATCCGGACCGTTCATTTGGGCTTCGGAGCCGCCAGGTGATATCCCATTCAAGCAGTCAGAGGAATTGGTTGCGATACTATTCACAGGCGTACATAGCGACTACCGAGTGGCGGATACGTGGTACCCTTCGTGGGCCTCTGACGGCAATCTGTACTCTCCGTGGACCGATGGCCAGACCGACGGCGTAGAATCGAGTTCTGGGGGACGCAACGCCACGACTGGGCAAGCGGTCATGGTGGGGGATGATCCATTGAATCTCAGAATAAAAGCGCTGGGCCTGATCAAGGGCGATCCGCATCCGTATGAGGGCCGCTATCCATGTGGTAGCCTTGTTCATAACGGCGTGTGGTATTACGGTACCTACTGTTTGGGGCCTTCAGGGAGCGTTGAGTATGATGGCATGACGTGGAACTGGCCTGTATTGGGTCCGATACCCGGTTTCCGTACTTCCACCAATTATGGAAAGACGTGGACAGATACGCCTCATACTCCGGCTAAACCTCTCTTCCCAGAACCGGCCAAGTTTATGGGGCCGGTAAAGATTGGATCGCCCAAGTTCGTGGACTTTGGGAAGAATATGGAGCATTCTCCAGATGGTAAGGCTTATCTGGTTGCATACGGCGCCGAAGAGAACGACCCAAAGCCGCGTTACGCAAACCTCAGTTGGATCTCCGGGGATCAGGTTTATCTGGCGAGGGTGGTACCGACTATCCAGAATATCAACGATGAGTCCAAGTATGAGTACTTTGCCGGCTGTGAGGAAAGCGGAAATCCTCTCTGGTCGTATGATTTTGAGGATACCAAGCCGCTGCTGGACTGGAATAACAACATGGGGTGCGTGACGATCACCTACAATGCCCCGCTCAAGAGATACCTGATGTGCGTAACTGATGGCTGGCCGACAGTGGCCAAGATGAACTCGTATATCCTCGAAGCGGACATGCTGACGGGGCCTTGGCGGCTGGTGGCGTATATGAAGGAATTTGGCGCGCAGGGGTACTTCTTGAACTTCCCTTCCAAGTTCATCAGCAAGGATGGCCATACCCTTTGGCTGTGTTACTCCGGCAATTTCAGCCAGGGTTGGAACAACGTGTACTTCAAGGCTAATCCACCTGGCAGCAGATACGGCCTTGTTCTCCAGGAGGTGAAACTGCTAAATCCCCAAACGTATCGTGATTGGCAGATGAAACTCCAGTCACAGCAGGAGGAAGACCCACTGAAGAGCGACAAGAATGTGGCTCAAAAGGCAAGGGTGACCGTAAGTTCGACCCACGGTGGATACAAGGCCGAGGGTGTTATCGATGGGGTGGTTAGGGGCTATCCGGAAGACACTGCGGCCGAGTGGGCTTCAGATGGGGAGAAGGCCTCTGCCCTGGTGCGGCTGAGGTGGGATAGTCCACAGAGGGTCGACCGCGTTTGGTTGTTTGACAGGCCCAATACACATGCCGATCAGGTTACATCTGGCTTACTTGTCTTCAGCGATGGGGCAACCTTGAATGTAGGCGAACTGCCGGACGACGCATCTGCAGCCAAGGAGATATCTTTCCCTGCCAAAGAAGTGACTTGGCTCATGTTCGTTGTCAACTCAGTCAAACCGGAGACACTGAATATCGGGCTGGCAGAGATTGCGGTTTTTGGCCCGTGAGATCTCGATATCCTTGCCGTATCAGTCCTATTGGACCTCAGATCACAACTGGTAGTCGGCTGGTTCGAGATGGCGCGGGTGCATCCGCTCGAGCCGCTCGTACAGGACTTCCTCCCACTTGGGCTGCATCAGATCCTTGGGACCCAATAGTACCACCGGGATTTGATTATAGCGGTATATCTGCTCTTTTTGCAGAAGCTCATCTTCTTGGTTTTCTCTGGGGCCTGGCACGTAGTCTATAACAATGCCGCCATATGGGTACAACGTGAAAGACGGCTTCCATATCTCGTTCTTGCCTTCATTGTAGATGACCATCGGCTGTTTATAGAAAAACGGTATCCCATACTGGTCTAACAAGCGTCCGATCTTGAGTTCTTCCATCGACTCATACGGCGGGTCAAGGTCCGCCAGCACATCTTCGAGTTCATCCGTTTCGCTTTTCAATTTGTTTCACCTCGTCTGCGACTTTCTTGGCAACAGCAGAAAGGCTCGCCTCGGTACGTTCGATGGTCCTGATGAGCTTACTGTTGTGGTACTGGAGCCTCTCGGCTGTTTTGAGCGTCTCGTACAGCTTTTTGTGTTCACCACGCCGGGCATATCGTTGGGCTGCAGCAGTCAGATTGCGTATTCGTAGCTCAATTTCGGTAACGGCCTTGTCAAGCCGCTCCAAGCGACTATCAATCCCTGAAAGCTGATTGTAGCCGGCCATAAGCTCAGCAGCGGCCTGCTTCTTTGTAGAGGCAGGAAGTCTTGAGAAAACAAACCGGGTCTCTTCAAGCTTGGCTATATGGCCATTTCGTATTCGGTGAGCTTTTGCCCTCAGTCGAGCCATCCTATCTGTAAGCCAGCCCTCAGCAGGCAGCATCCGCTTGAGTTGAACGAGTACATCTGTAGTTCTCTCTGGCCGCTGGGGTAGTGTTGTTGCCTCGCGGCGAACCTTGTCTAATTTGCCAGTCAGACGATCCGACACCCACTGGCCTTGGTAGAGGTCGCTCATGTCATGGCGGATATCACTCCTGTTGGGCCGACTGGGATGTAGATATGCGGGCTGGTCATGGGTCTTCGAGAGAAAGAATAGGATCCCAACTACCAGGGCTACGGTTGCAGCTGTCTGTATGACCTCAGCTTTTACAGGGATGTCCGGCTCCAAGAGGCTCGCAATGAGTATCGTCACACCCAATGAGATGCACACCGCTGCCCACGAGTCTCCTACCTGCTTGATAGCCTGGTACATCACGAATGCAAGAATGGTTACAGCGAATCCAACAGCTATCGGGCCAAGGTCTCGAGTTGATAGGCCGGTCGATTGCTCCCACCAGATAAGGCCAATTGAAAGAGCCAGGCCCATAGAGGCTGATGTCATTATTGCAGGCCGCTGGCGCTCGAAGCGTTTGACAACAACTGCGTATATGACTGACGTAAAGAACGCAAAGGCCAGAACGAAGTCCGGCAGAATTGTTTCAAATAAGTCATACAAGATAGGGTTCTCAAAAGGGTTTTCGGTGCTCATACGAGACCCAATAGGGGCACTTGTATTTAATTGTTTCGTTTTGGGTAGGCTATGCGGTCGGCCAAAACCACGCGGGCTTTATTGTCTGAGGCTTGAGAAGCAGAATCTGGATGCGGCGATGAATATCTGCGACGAATTCAGGCGAATGATTTGTCACTCGATAGGAGTCCAAAAGGATTAAATATGACCTCAGTTAATAATGGGTGTGGAGTTAATACGGTAAGATGACAGCTGTGCCCTTTTTGCACCAGGAGATGAACAAGAACTTCACGAGGTCAAACCAGGTCAAAGACTTTTCGGTGTTCGATTTCAATTACATTCCACATGAGCCCCTTATGAGAGAGGAATGCAAGCATCTTATCAAGGAAATGCTTCGCTTTGATATGAGCGGTATTCCCACCCACCAAGCGGTTTTGGGCAGTAAGGGTTCGGGTAAGACCCTCACTCTGAGATATCTTCAGAGGATTATGAACAGTGAAACCAGACTCGTGGTGATCTACGCCAACTGCCGAGAACATAATACCAGCTTTAAGATTTTCGCGCATTTCCTGGGAGTGCAGGCCAGGGGCGCCAGCCTCAGCGAACTCTACAACCGGTTCTGTCAGAAGTACCAGGGCAAGACGATCGTTCTGTTGGATGAGGTTGACCTGATGAGTCCAAAGGACAAGAGAAGAGATATCCTGTATTTCTTGAGCCGCAGCAGCAATCCATATATGGTTATTATGCTCTCCAACAACCACCGCGTACTCTATGAGCTGGATGACTCCACCAAAAGCAGTCTGCAGCCCAGGGTAGTGTACTTCAAGAATTATGATGCCCAACAGCTTCAGGATATTCTCCGGGATAGAGCGAAGGAAGGGCTGTATGGCTGGGAGGAAGGAACATTGGCCCAGATAGCAGCTCTGACTGCCAAAAGAACGAACTCTGACGCCAGGGTGGCCATAAAGACCTTGTTTTACGTGGTAACGGAGCCAGACCAGGATATCGAAGTGTGCTTTGAACAGGCCAGGCAGGATATCGTTGTGGAGATGATCAATAATTTGTCAGATGCGCTTCTGATGATTCTCCGCGCTATAGTTACCAGTAAGTCTGGCTTTGCCAAGCAGATATACCAGAAGTACTACAGGGTATCTCTGGCTCAGAATGAGAAAGCCTTCAGCTATGTTCATTTCTACTCTAACTTGAGCTACTTGCAAAGCATGGGACTTGTGGCGCTGATAGCAACAAAAGTGGGCATGACATACGCTAACCGGGTGGTACCCACCTTTGATGAATCTGTTCTGGAACCCATATGGATACTGCGCTTCGGCAGTTAATGCTGCGTGCGGAGTTGATACGCTGGTACCAGGACAATCTGGTTCTTCTATAGTATATGCGGAGTTAATGCGCTAAAGCTGCTGGAGCAAAAAGGATGTGTGTTCATTTTGTGTTGTCACTGGGCAGTGGTAATTCACTTCCGGCACCTTAGGTTTCCATATAGAAAATAATTAAAGATAAGATAGGTAGATAAATAGAAGAGCCTGAGCGTGTAAACTCCACATATACTACACCCTGAGTTAATGCGTAGGGTGGAGTTTAGGCGTGGCAATGCATCAGGCATCAGGGGGTATATGCAGATTCTTCGTTACTACTGGCTCGTGGTAATTGTCGACCGGTACAACTGGTTCCCATATGGACAGTGAATACATAATCTCAAAGTCAATAGAGAATAGGAAAGCCCCACCATCAAGCTGGGTGCTTACGTGTCAACTCAGCCCCCTACCCTTCCTACCTTTATTCCGTATGTGACCCTGTCGAACTGGAATTTCTTACTGCTGCTGCATTACAGCCGACTTTAGGGCCTTGAGGTAGGTGCCATCAGGGTCGGCTTTGGTCGGTGCAATGTACCCACCTTCGCCGAATTCATTCCAGGCATAGACCAGCACTATTCGCTCGGTGGTAGTCTGGTCGGGATGCTGATCCATCCATTGGGTGGCTGATTCCAGGAAGGCCGCAAACTGCGAGGGCGTGCGATCAGGGTAGTACCAACCTTCGGCCTGTCTCAGGCCGTCAACACCTTCCCAGGGCCGCTTATCCCAACCGGAGGTTATCGTAGGTATATACGGCTGCTGGGCAGAGCCGTGCCACTGCTGCTGATGGGCGGCAACCAGCTCAGCATAAGCGTGCTCTTCAGAGCCTGAGGCGTAGCCGGGGATTATGTTGTAGTGCGTGCGGTGGGTATAGCCGACGTTGGGATCGCCTGCATTACAGGCAGCGATGGCCACGCCCGGCAATCCGGCTTCTCGGGCCGCAACCTGCAGGTATTCAAATCCGGCCTTATCACCACCCTGCGGGCTGAAAATGATAATCAAAGGTTTGCCGTTGATGCGGATGTGTTGCTTGTGGGTCAGATAGGGCACCCAGAGGTCAGCGGCCTGCTTCCAGTCGGCTGTGCCTTTTATTTCAAAGCCCGCATGGTTGGCAACCAACAGACAGAACTTGAGGTGATGATTGTTCCTGGCTTTGAGGTATAACTCTAATCCGGTATTCAGAGGGTCTTTGGTAATTTCGTT
>CAYGZM010000060.1:0-21394 GCA_964354365.1 uncultured Pirellulales bacterium | reverse complement strand
GTGGTTCGCGCCAGATTGCCGGCCGGGCCGCTGCCGAAGCGGGTCCGCATCCATTCTGCTGCGGTCATCACGTTGGAGCGGCGGACCCACTTGCCCATATAGCCGAGAAAGAAGGCCCCCATCAGAAAGCCCCACATCCAGTGATGCCACATCGACTTCATCCCGAGGACGTACAGAATCGAGATGATCCACATCGTCCCGGTAATATCGAAATTCGACACCGCCCCGGACATCGCAAGAGCGAGCCAGTGCATGCTCTTGCCGCCAAGAAAGTAAGCGCCCAGGTCTTTTGACGCTCGCTTCTGATACCAGAAGCCCAAGCCAATCACAATGAAGAAGTACAGAACGATTATACAGAAATCTATCAAGCTCATATATCTCCCTGCGCCCTAACAGGCATCGTTCACTACATCAAACATTGCGCTGATATTCTCCGGCGGAACATTTGCCAGAATGTTGTGCACCTGCTGGAAAACGAATCCACCGCCGGGACTGAGGATTTTCACCTGCTCTCGGACGTGCTCGGCAATCTGCCGGGGCGTTGCGTTCGGCAGCAGGTCCCTTGTATCGCAGCCGCCGCCCCAGAAGGTCAGGTCGGCGCCGAATTCGGCCTTTAATCCGCCGGCGCTCATCCCGGAGCAGCTTATCTGAACAGGATTGATTGCGTCTAAGCCGGCCTCAATCAAATCGCCCATCAGCTCGCGGACCCCGCCGCAGCAGTGGAGCATCACCTTTACATCAGCCAGCTCTTTCGCCCGATTCCAGAGCAGCTTGTGTCGCGGCTTGAAGAACTCGCGGTACATCGCAGGCGACATTATAGGGCCGGTCTGCATACCGAGGTCGTCGCCAAACAAAATAATATCAATATGCTCGCCGACAGCTCCGAGGAACCGATCCAGGTTGGCCAAATGAATCTCGACCAGCTTGTCAAGGAAGCGGTGGGCCCGCTTAGGCTCGGCAGCCAAAATCATCATAAACTGGTCGTTACGATACAAAAAGCTGCCGATTTCAAAGAGGTTGCCCCCAAACAGCCCTATTATCGCGCGGTTGGTTCTCCTGCGAAGTGATTTTGCCCCCTCGCAAAGTGTCTTGTTATCAACCGGTCCGGGCGGGGCTGCGACCGCCGTCCACACACATTCTTCGAGCGCACCGCGAATCGCTTCCGGATTGTCGTCTCCATCGAGAAAAGGATAATGAGTCTGCTCGAAATACAACGTGCCGTCGGGCATCTGGGCCAGAACTCTGCCGGTTCTCGAACGAATGACCCACCGTGCTCCGTCTCTTTCAATTTTAGTCCAGGCGGGCACGAAACAGGCTGTACCACCGGGGAGAGTCCACGGCGACCACGATTCGTCATTCAGGGCGAAGCCTCGGCCCAGCTCAATCGTGTCCGCGCCGAACCGGTCAAGCACGTCGTCATCGACGACTGCCAGTTGCTGTATGACGTCGTAAACGCGAATCGGCTTTGCCGGTAGGCGCAGATATTTCCGCAGCTTTGCATACGCGATTGCTGCGATGCCGGAAGACCGATGCCCGGAGAAATCAATCGGGACACGGTCGGGCCGGCGATGCTCCAATGCCGCCAAGACACGTTCTCTCGATGTCATCTAACGCTCCTATTTGCCAAGTGAAAGTCGCAGCGTAACGAACTCATAAGGCGCCATCTCTATCGGCCCGCTTAACTTCGAGACTTGTTCTTCAGCCAAATTGCTCAGCCATACGGCATCGGGCGCAAGCTCAGCCCAGGTCATTTTTGCACTCTGAGTCTGCGTGCCCGCATTGTACAAGCGAATAATGCGGGCCTTGCCGTCCTCGCTCGGCTTAAACGCAGTTACGATTACATCCACAGGCTCAACGCCGAAAGCCGCCCGATGAACCGGACTCGTCTTGTCAACCGGAACGACTATCAACGGCTGGCTCCGCTCGATGCCGAACTTCGAGGTCCTGGCGGCATTGAACCCCCAGTGAGGATAGAGCGAATAACGAAATACGGTCGGACCCTCTTGGCCTGCCTTATAGTTGGTCTCCCAGTAGTTGTTCATTACATAAGAGTACAACGTCGTTGAAGGATCGAGTTTCTCTATCCACCCGACCCCTCCCCGTGGGTCGTTTGTAATCGCGCCGACCTCGATAAGCGGGGCGTCAACAGTTGCCAGCGTTACGCCAAACTTATCGTTCGACACATCAACCCACCGCTGAACGGTGAAATAATTCTTGCACGCCCCGGGCAGTTGATCAATCTCAGGCCGAACCACGCCCCAGGGAATATCCATCCGCACCACGCCATCCGGCACGTTGAACGCAAAGGCCAAGTGGACCGCCTCCTGCTCGTATATCTTCTCCTTGTCGATAGTGTCGATTATATCCACCCGATCCATGCCGGCTACAAGCCGCACCTCGCGCGACAGCTTACGGCAGCCCGGCGCATCGGAGTTTATCAGCAGCGACGCAACCACCGGCCCAGGCTCCTTGGCCATTACAATCACCGGCCCATTACGCTGCGGATCTGCTGGACTCCTGCCGGCAACATAGAAATAGTCGTTTAATCCCAAACCTGCGTTGACGTTTACGAATTCCGACGCCATACCCACGCATTTAAGGCTGGTGATCGCGCCGGTCTGTGTATCGACGGTTACTGTGAGGAACCGGTTCGATAATTCCCAGTCTTTGATATGCGCGGCGTCCGGCACGAGTGGAGTGCCGGCAGGGGAGACATCGAAGCTGAATCTTCTGCTTCCCATCGGGGGAATGTCCTTCGCAACAAATGCCAATTCGCCTGTGGAAAGTCGTTGCGAGTTCACCCATTTGCCGCCTCTGTCCTTGACCATGTCACCGACAAGGTCCAGTGACTCCGGCAGTACAACGAGATCCGTGCGAGACCACGAGCATGTGTTGATGACATCGATGGCTTCGACTTTCTCTGCCGAGCTTCGATGCTTAGCCAGCGCATCACTCAGCAGCTTTTGAGACTGAGAATCGCCGTCGAGGGCGAAGGCCTGCTTGATCTGCCACTGCGCCTTCGTGAAATCACTGTCCGGCTGACTTATGCTGCAATGCGCGCCCCAGGTATGCTCGTCGTAGAGGATGACGTTGCGCCAGGCCTCGTAGAACCTATCAGCCGGATAACCAGGTGTACCGAGCATTGCCCACAGGGCCTCTGCCTGGACAAGACGTTCGGCGGCGGCGCGGTTCAGCGCAGTTTCAAGTGCGGACGAGCCAGCCCCATCTTCCCAATAGGGCGTAAAATCGCCGCGGACCTTAGGTATCTTGTCGCCGTATCGCTGCTCAAAGTCCCGGCACATCTCGCTCGCAGTTGACACAATCAGCTTTGGGTAGGCGTACTTTTCGTTCCAATTCTTTACGAAATCGCTCAAGCCGGGGTCGGGCGGCCCGTTGTCACCGCCGATTGAGTAACGAATATTGACTATATCGTAAGGGTAGTTGCTCTCTTCCAGGCGTTTGAGGTATTCGAAAAGCCTTCCCCCGTCGAGCCGCCCGCTGTGGAAGAGCGAATATCCCTCGCCTGCCAGCCAGCAAAGGATGCTTTCCTTACCGGAAGGCGACTGCCAGTAGAAAGGTTTGTCGCCCCACGCCGATAGCGTATAGCCGATGCGATGGCCGCGGTTGGGCCCGACCGCGAAGTATTTGACGCCGCTCTGGGCGAGCACGGGCACGATACCCCACGTATAGCCGGGGACGTCCGTAATCATAGCCGAATCAATCTTCACGCCACACAACTTGCCGAGCTTCTGCGCACAGCCAACCAATCGCACCAACTCTTCCGGCCGACACAGGGCCGTTAGCTCATTCCCATACAGGGCATCCAGGGCAATCCACCCCTTCTTGACCGCCTCGATGAATTCCTGTCGTTTTTCTTCAGGGGCCTGCTTGAGGTAGCTATCGACCGCCCAGAGGACCTCGACGTTCCATTTGAACTGCGAGCCGGCGGGGTAGTCCGCACTCTTTCGGGCAAGGTCTATCACCTGCTCGAAATAGTCGAAGTGCTTCTGGATGACCTCGGTCTGCACGTGCGTATAACCGATATCCACGTGCGAGTGGTGCAGCAGGTACACCTCCCACTTGCGGACCGGATTGATAGTGACGCTCTGCCTGCCGATTGACTCACCAGCCACATTGACGTCAACATCCACGGAAGCCGGCTTGTCCACTGCCGGGGCGAGTCCTTCGATCACATTGAAGCCGGATTTGAGCGAGTGCCTGGCTGGCTCGGCCCCATCGACTGCCACCGAAGCCTCGATCGGCCCCCCGATATGCAGGACTGATGCAAGCACAGGCTGATAGAACTTGCCGTCGCGATTGACGAGAAACGGCTGGGTATCGACGCCGAGAAGCTTGTTCACGATGTCGAGCGGCCCGGTTTCTACGCCGGCAGGGGTCTTCAGGGCCACATAGTCGTACAGAATCCAACTGCCCGTAGCAGAGGTGATGCCGATCTCGTTGGTGCCGACCTTGAGGGCAGTGGCGGGGAACTCAACAGTCTCGACGTGCTCGCGGCCCTTTTCGGGCTGGCCAAATGCCGAATCATCGCCGGCGCCCTTGGGCAGTTGGCGCTCGAAGGACGCGTCGTTGATCCTTATTGTTAGCTTCGGCGGCACTGTACTGTGGGTATCGACAAAATCCAGGACGAGCTCGCATTCGCCCTCGCTCGGAGCCTTGCTGAGGCCGAAGAGAATCCTGAAGGTATGACTCTTGCTGCCGGCCCAGCCGTCGGCAGGCCCCGGCTGGATGTAGGGCCAGTCCTGTTTCGGGTCGGATTGGCCCGCGACAAACAACGCATCATTCGGAAACGTTACGGAGTACTGGTTGCTCCTCTCCGGGCCAAGCGCGAACTCAGAGGTGTTGTTGTCGGCCTTGCCGATCTGCCAGAGCAATTTGTCTTCGCCGAAAACCGCCGAAGACAGAGATATGCCGAGCACCAGTGAAACCAAAAAAGGCTTGTTCAATCTTGGCTGTCTCATTATTCTGCTCCTTTTAATCGGTTGCAAATGCCGGATTACGCTCGTTCATCAGGTATCTCAGGATCACCTCTGCCAGGCGGCCCGGCTCGAGCGATATGACTGTGATAATACCCGAAATCTGCGTCGGATTACAATCAGTTTTCCGCAATTCCCAGCCGTTGGAAAGGGACTATTCGGGATGTCGCCCCGCTAAGTCGGTGGACAAGGCGCGGATGACGTTATATAATCAGGGCAAATTTTATACCCTATGCTGTTTGACAGAGAGGCCGAATTGAAGGCTTTAATCTACACTGCACCTTACAGTTTTGAGTATTCAGATTTCCCCGACCCCGCTGTCGGCGACGACGACGTGCTAATTCGCGTCAAGGCGTGTGGGATCTGCGGCTCGGACGTTCACGGCTCGACGGGCCGGACCGGCAGGAGGCTGCCGCCCTTGATTATGGGCCACGAAGCCGCCGGGGTCGTACAGCAAATCGGCAGGAACGTGAAGGTTTTTAAGCGCGGCGATAGGGTCTGCTTTGATTCGACGGTGTATTGCAATCAGTGCCCACCGTGCCGGGAAGGACGATTCAACAGGTGTGAAAAGCGACAGGTGCTGGGCGTCTCCACGCCCGAATTCAAGAGGCACGGAGCCTTTGCCGAATACGTCGCGGTTCCGTCTTGGATCGTTTCGAAAATCCCGAACAATATGTCGTATGTCCAGGCGGCCCTGTTAGAGCCGGTTTCCATAGGCGTTCACGCCGCGAGCAGGGCACCGATAACGCCCGGCGACACCGTTGTCGTCATTGGGGCCGGGACGATAGGCCTTTTTATTCTGCAGGCCGCCAAGCTAAGAGGTCCGGCCAGGGTGATCGCGTGCGATATCAACGGGTTTCGCCTTGAGGCTGCAAGAAAGCTCGGAGCGGACACAGTCGTGAATCCCGCCGAGACGGATCTAAGAGAAGCAATTCTCAGGGAAACGGACAATAAAGGGGCAAATGTCACCTTTGAAGCAGTAGGCTATGCGCGTACTTTTCAGGATGCTGTCTCTGTAACAAAGACAGGCGGACACGTAGTCGCCGTGGGCAACCTGGAGCCGCGTGCCGAGTTCAATCCGCAGGAATTGGTCGCAAGGGAGCTTACTTTCACCGGCTCTTACGCCAGCAGCGGCGAATTCCGCGGTTGCATAGACCTCGTGGCTTCAGGCAAAATCGATGTTGAGCCGTTGATTAGCGACGTTTTGCCGCTGAGCGACGGGGCGCGAGCGTTCGATAGGCTGTTGAAGGCGGAAGAGAATTTGCTGAAAATCGTTTTGGAGCCATAATAGAGATGGGCAACCTTTTTGATCTTACCGGCAAGGTGGCAATTGTAACGGGAACAAGCAGGGGACTGGGCCAGTATTTCAGCAGGGCGCTTGCAGAAGCAGGCGCCGACCTGGTGATTACCAGCCGGAACATAGACAGCCTGACTGAATTCAGGAAGGAGATTGAGGCTTTGGGCAGAAACGCTCTGCCCGTTGAATTGGATGTGCTCTCACAGAGCGACATTGAGAACATGGTTGACGCGGCCATACAGGAATACGGCAAGATCGACATCCTGGTCAATAATGCAGGCCTGAACATCCGAAGTCCGAGTGCAGCGTTTTCCTGGCAGGACTGGGACACTGTCCTGAACACGAATCTAAAGGGCAGCTTTTTCTGTGCGCAGGCGGTGGGCAAAGAGATGATAAAACGCGGCTACGGCAGGATAATAAACATCGGCTCGTGCACGTGCGTATTCGGTATGGAGGGGATCGCCCCTTACACGGCCAGCCGAGGCGGCGTGCTCCAGATAAGCCGAAGTCTGGCCGCTGAGTGGGGCAAATACGGGATAACCGTCAACGTGCTCGCGCCGGGCTGGTTCAAGACCGCTCAGAACGCAGTCCTGTACCAGAACAAAAAATGGGTGGACTACATCACGGACCGAATCCCTCTGAAGCGGCCGGGCCGGCCGAATGACCTTGACGGCGCAGTCGTTTTTTTGGCGTCGGATGCTTCCGAGTACATTACAGGGCAGATTATTCTCGTTGACGGCGGTTTTACCACCGGGGCAACAAAGGCAATAACGTAGGCTCAAAAGAGCATGTCTATTCAAAGTATCTCGCTGTCCCATTCTGCGTTCTGCCCGATGTTCGGTTGACATCGCCGCCGTCTTCCCATAAGATTCCGATATCGCTATAAACTCGCAAGGAGAAGATTATGGATTTACGAGGCATTGTCCTTGCCGGCGGCACAGGGTCGCGTCTTTTGCCGCTGACCAAGGTTACAAATAAGCACCTGCTGCCCGTCGGGCAGAAGCCGATGATCTATTACCCCATCGAGAAGCTCACCTCCGTCGGCATCGAGGAAGTCCTCATCGTTACCGGCGTCGAGCACATGGGCGACGTCGTGAGCCTTTTAGGTTCAGGGAAAGCCTTCGGCTGTCGCTTCACCTACAAGGTGCAGGACCAGGCCGGCGGCATAGCTCAGGCGTTGGCGCTGGCTGAGAATTTCGCAGACGGCCATCTGATGGTGGTGATCCTCGGGGACAATATCTTTCAGGCGAGTCTAAGGACGCACGCCGAGAAGTTCATCGCACAGAAGCGAGGCGCCAGAATACTCCTTCAACAGGTCCCTGACCCCCAGCGCTTCGGCGTTCCCGAACTGGCTGAGGGTAAGGTAATCGGCATCGAAGAGAAACCCAAAAAACCCAAGTCGAATTATGCCGTAACGGGCATCTATTTCTACGACTCGGGGGTCTTCGACATTATACGAACGCTCAAGCCCTCGCCCCGCGGCGAGCTTGAAATCACCCACGTCAACCAGGCTTATATCGACAAAGGCCGGCTGCACTATGACATCCTCGAAGGGTGGTGGACCGATGCAGGAACATTTGAGTCGCTCAATCGCGCCAACGAGCTGGTCGCTACGGAGCCTCCGCAATAATGACGGGGTGTTATGGCTAAAGTGAAAGCTGCAATCTTAGGCGGCAAAGGAATGCTTGGCGCGGACATGGTTAAGACTTGTGAGCGGCAGGGCTTTGCAGCGCACGTATTTGACCTGCCGGAGTTTGACATTGCCAATTCCGAGCAGCTACGAGAAGCGGTGGACTCGGCGGATGTGATTATCAACTGCGCGGCCTATACGAATGTCGATGGGGCCGAGAGGCAAGTCGAGCTTGCCTCTCAAGTCAACGCGGCAGCGGTGGGGCGGCTTGGTGAGTTTGCTAAGCGAGCGAATAAATGGGTCCTGCACGTCAGCACCGACTTCGTCTTCGACGGCCGGTCAGACACTCCCTATGTCGAGACCGACGCTCCAAATCCAATAAACGAATATGGCAGAACCAAACTGGCGGGTGAGCAGATGCTTGCCCGGACCGATTGTTCACACTGCATCGTCCGAGTCGAATGGACTTATGGCTCCGCCGGCAGTAACTTCGTAACAAAGTTTCTGCAGCGTGCAAAATCCGGCCAGGACGTGAAGGTTGTGGACGACCAGATAGGCTCCCCGACTGCTACGACGGAGATTGCCGGGGCAATATATGATCTGCTGCGAAAGAAACCTCGCGGCCTGTTTCACTTTGCAAGCGAAGGCTACGTCAGCCGATACGAAACGGCCAAGTTTGTATGTGACAGGCTCTCATTAGGTGTTAATCTGTCGCCCTGCAAAACGAGCGATTTTGCCGGCCCGGCCAAGAGGCCGTTGAACAGCCGATTTGATTGCAGTAAGATCAAGACGCTCCTCAGTGAGCCGATCAAGCCGTGGCAGGTCTCGCTGGAAGATTTTCTGAGGCAACTATGAAAAGAATACTCGTCACAGGCGGCGCAGGATTCATAGGAAGCAACTTCGTCCGGATGGTGCTGTCCGAGCATCCGGAGGTCTTCATTGTCAATCTTGACAAGCTGACTTACGCCGGCAATCTTGAGAACCTCGCAGGTTTTCTCGACCACGCCAACCATAAGTTTGTTAAAGGCGATATCCGCGATGGGCGGCTCGTTGAGAAAGTCATCGACGAATGTCGGATAGATGCGATTGTTAATTTCGCCGCTGAGAGCCATGTGGACCGCTCTATCACGGGGGCGAAGATATTCATAGAGACCAACGTGACCGGCACGCTGACTCTGCTCGAGGCTGCTCGTGGCAAGAAGCTCGAACGGTTTGTTCAGGTCTCCACCGACGAGGTTTATGGCTCGCTTGGTCCCGATGGCAAATTCACCGAAGAAACGCCCCTCAGCCCGAACTCACCGTATTCGGCCAGCAAAGCGGCGGCGGACCATCTGGTCAAGGCCTTCGGCCATACCTGGGGCGTCAAATACAATATTACTCGGTGCTCCAACAACTACGGCCCATATCAGTTCCCGGAGAAGCTGATACCGCTGATGATTAACAACGCCCTCAACGACAAAGAGCTGCCCGTATATGGCGATGGATTGTACGTGCGGGATTGGCTCTACGTCTATGACCACTGCACGGCCATTTGGCAGGTACTGCAAAATGCGCCTCCCAACCAGGTTTACAACGTCGGCGGCTGCAGTGAAAAGGCGAATCTGGAGGTCATCGAGCTGATACTCAAGCGGCTGGACAAGCCAAAGTCTCTAATCAAACACGTCAAAGACAGGCCCGGACACGACAGGCGGTACGCCATTGACGCATCCAAGATTGTTTCTGAGCTTGGATGGCAGCCCTCGGTCAGCTTCGAGGAGGGCATTAATAGGACGATTGACTGGTACCTTGAGAACCAGGATTGGCTCGGCAACGTTGTTTCCGGCGAGTACCAGAGGTACTACGAATCGATGTACGGCAATCGTTAGGCAAAAGGAAAACCAACGCTGATGTCAGACCTTGTCAAAGGCAAAGCGACTATATGTATAGTGAACTACCGGACATTGGACTTCACGCGGCTGGCTTTGCGGTGCATTCGCAAATACACGAAACACCCTTATGAAGTCATTGTCGTTGATAACGATTCACGGGACGATTCGCTCGACCGATAAGAGATAAGCCGGGCGATTTGTTTCGGTCGGAAGGCTGTCTATGAATATATTGGGCATTTCCGCATTCTATCACGACAGCGCCGCCTGTTTGGTGCGGGATGGTGAAATAGTCAACGCCGCCCAGGAAGAACGCTTCACGCGAAAAAAACACGATTTTTCCTTCCCCAGGAACGCTGTCAATTTTTGTCTTCAAACCGGCGGCGTAAAGGCCGACGATCTGGACTACGTGGCATTCTACGACAAACCGTTCATCAAGTTCGAACGCATCTTGGAGACGTATCTTGCCTTTGCCCCGCTGGGAATCAGGACGTTCGTAAAGGCCGTGCCTCTCTGGATTAAGCAGAAACTCTGGATGAAGGACCTAATCGCCACGGAGCTTGGCTTTAGCGGTCAAATCCTGTTTCCAGAGCATCACGAATCCCACGCCGCCTCGGCCTTCTTCCCGTCGCCTTTTCAAGAGGCCGCATTTCTGACGATAGACGGAGTGGGCGAGTGGACCACGGCGAGCTACGGCATCGGCGAGAACAATAACGTGACTATCCTTGCCGAGATTCACTTTCCTCATTCGCTCGGTCTGCTTTACTCGGCCTTTACGTACTACACGGGATTCAAGGTCAATTCAGGCGAATACAAGGTGATGGGCCTGGCCCCCTATGGTCAGCCCATATACAAGGATCTGATACTCAAGGAGTTGATCGACCTGAAGGATGACGGCTCATTCAAGCTCAATATGAAATACTTCGATTATTGCGTCGGCCTCAAGATGACCAATAAGAGATTCGAGAAGCTCTTCGGCGGCCCTGCCCGAAGGCCGGAGTCTCTGCTGACTCAGCGTGACATGGACCTTGCCCGCTCGGTGCAGGACGTTACTGAGGAGGCTATGCTGCGCATGACCCGGCACATTCACAAAGTCACGGGGCAGAAGAACCTCTGCCTGGCGGGCGGCGTCGCCCTGAATTGCGTCGGCAACGGCAGAATCCTGCGGGAGGGGCCTTTCGAGAATATATGGATTCAACCCGCTGCCGGAGATGCCGGCGGCGCCCTGGGCGCTGCTCTGTTTGCCTGGTATCAGTATCTCGGGAACCCCAGACAAGCCGACAACAAGACAGACTTCCAGCGAGGCTCCTACCTTGGTCCGGATTTCAAGGATAGCGATATTCTCGATTACCTCAAGAGCAACAATATACCTTATAGCAGCGTGAAGAGGGAGGATATTCCCGAAAAGGTTGCGGATTTGATAGCGCAGCAGAAGGTTGTGGGCTGGTTCGAAGGGCCGATGGAATTCGGTCCCAGGGCGCTGGGGGCGCGTTCGATTATCGGCGATGCCCGCTCGCCCAAAATGCAGGAGCTGATGAACCTTAAAATAAAGTTCAGAGAAAGCTTTCGCCCCTTTGCGCCGTCCGTCCTCGAGGAAAAGGCCTGCGAATACTTCGACATTAAAACTGAAAGCCCATACATGCTGCTGGTTGCGCCGGTGAAAAGGGATATCCGCCGAGAAATGACCGAACAAGAGGAGAATCTCTTCGGGCTGGACAAGCTTCACGTCGTGCGTTCGAATATTCCCGCCGTTACGCACGTTGATTACTCGGCCCGCATCCAGACAGTGAACCAAAGGACGCATCCTCTGTATCACCAAATGATATCCAAATTCGACCAGAAGTACGGCTGTCCCCTGGTCATAAATACGTCATTCAATGTCCGCGGCGAGCCAATCGTCTGCACCCCCCACGACGCCTATGTGTGCTTTATGAGAACCGATATGGATTATCTGGTTATGGGCAGCTTTCTGCTGGACAAGAAGGAGCAGAAGCCTCTAAAAGATGATATTGATTGGCGCAGTAAGTTTGAGCTGGATTAGTTAAGCTGAATGATCATCGAAGAGATCAGGAATATAAACAGTTCCGTACGCGAGCTTAGAAAGTTCGCGTTCGTAATGGGCATTCCGTTGGCCCTTATCGGCTGTTTTCTGCTGTGGCGCCAGAGGGATTACTACTGGTATTTCTTCGCCGCGTCCAGTGCGTTCGTCTGTGCCGGCCTGCTCGCTCCACCTGTGCTGAAGCCTCTTCAGAAGGTGTGGATGGCGTTTTCGATCGTAATGGGCTGGTTTATGACACGGGTGATTCTGTGCATCTTGTTCTTTCTTGTTCTGACGCCCACGGCACTGCTGCTTCGGCTGCTGGGCAAAGACCTGTTAAACATGAAATTCGGCTGCAATTCTTCGGAGAGCTACTGGCTGCACAGAAGCAGCGAAGATGGAAAGAAAGCCGATTATACAAAACAATTCTAAGACGGCTTGACCGGCCGAAGCATTTGCCGTATCATTATGCTCACGAATTACAGAAAGTCCCGGGATTCACGGTGAACAATTTGAAAGGCATGTGATGATCTCCACGTTCTTGCGTTCAATGCTAAGACAACCAGCCTTAGTATCTTCTGTACACCTGCTTCGGTTTTTCAATAATAAAACTGGCGTTGTAATTGGTGGTCGTCTGAGATGGCACTTCAGGGCCCTTGTGAGGACTGCCCGGAAGATTGTTAACGTGGATAACTGCCCGTCCAATGTCACGGAACTTGGCAATGTTGACTATGTGACGGATGCCACAGACCTTTTCTTCGCCCCGGATGAAACTCTGGATTTCGTATGCTCGTCGCACGTACTGGAGCACATCGCCAATCCTCTCAGAGCAATAGGTGAATGGAAAAGGGTAGTCAGGGACCGGGGCATCATATATGCCGGTGTGCCTGATAAGCGGTACACGTTTGACCACGCCCGGGATAGGACGCCTCTGAGCCACCTGGTTGATGATTTCAATGGAGATGTTGACCAAACGGACGAGACTCATGTGGTTGAGTTCCTGGAGAGATGCGACTACGAAATGGCTGACGGCCCCGGCGAGGATGAGTTACTCGAGAAGGTGCGGAACAACCCGAAATCTCAAATACACCATCACGTGTGGGTCGTCAATGATGTTGCCGAGGTATTTGAGCACATGGGTTTGCCGGTAATCTATGGGCCTGTTTTGCATCACGGTACGATCCACATAATAGGTCGGAAATCCAAACGGTGAGCAAATTATCAATAATAGTGGAGTTCTGGCAGTTTCTGAAGGCGCGCAAGAAGTGGTGGCTGATACCCATCCTTGTGTCGCTGCTGTTGCTGGGCGCGCTGATAATCTTTGCCGAAGGCTCGGCGCTTTCGCCGTGGCTTTATACCTTCTTTTGATCGACGCGCAGGTATTGTTTGAGTTTGCCGGCGATTAGAGCCGCATATTGCCGGCTGAGGCGCCGCCGCCTCAACTTCCCGGAGTCTTGCGGCGTAGGTGGGGTTTCACGCGGCGCCAGATTATGGACAAGATCGTAAGCAACATTGTGTTCACCAAGAACCGCCCTCTGCAACTGTACGGATATTTTGAGAGTCTGCGCAGATACTTCCCCTCCGAGCTTATTGAGACTTACGTTTTTGAAACGCCATTTTAGGCGCTGCCCAATTAGCTTGGGATAAGAGCGACGTTGAAGCACCGATTGAAAGGAGTTCGCAGCAATGAAGGATTTTGCTGTGGTGGAAGCATTGGTCAAGCTCGTGTGTTGCCTCGTGCCCGCAAAACGGTGGCGCACAAGAATTCGATACCGCCTCGTAGTCAATCCGCGCCTGCAATATCAGCTTCTGATTCAGGGATTTACACTAAACGATGGTGTCATGACCACGCCGCAGGGTGTTCGCATGGACGTCTCCGACACGGCGGATTGCCCTCTGTATTTGATCAGGGAGGTATTCGTCAAGAGCGAGTATAATCTGGATATTGGAAGAGAATCGGTTTTGATTGATATTGGCATGAATCGGGCGGCCGTATCACTTCGCTTTGCTGGCAACGAGAACATAAAAAGTGTCTATGCCTTTGAACCGTTCAGGCCAACGTTTGAGATGGCAAAAAGAAATCTGGAGTTGAATCCGCACTTGAGCAAAAAAATAAATGCTTTCAACTTCGGGCTTGGCAAGGCGGATGCAACGCTGCAACTGCCGTATATGAATAACGCGACCGGCGGTATGAGCACCACTTACGATGTTTGCAAAGGTGAAAAAAATGCAAAAAAAGAAACGGTTGTCATCAGGGATGCGGCAAAAGAAATAGGTCCTATTTTAGAAGAAAATAAAAATAAATACATAATTGTTAAATGCGATTGCGAAGGAGCAGAGTTCGAGATATTTGAAAGACTTAATGAAGAAAACATCGTGGGCAGGATAGATGTAGTTATGATGGAATATCATTTTGAAAAACCTGCCAGGTTGGTAAATATCCTTGCTGAAAACGGTTTTGCCGTACAGATGAAAGCCGGCTCGAGCAAATCACAAACGGGTTATATCTATGCTGTAAGAATGGCGGAGAGGAGTTGCTGATAATGAAAATGCTGGTAAATCTCTTATGCTGTTTTGTCCCCAGCAAAAAGAGGCGAAAAGAAATTAGAAACAAATTGGTAAAATCAAAGGAACGCCGTAAAAAGCTTCTCGATTATGGTTGTATAATCGAAGGTGATGTTGCCCTCACGAAGGAGCGGATCAGATTCGACATATCAGACTATGCGAAAGTCTGTGCTCATATTGGAGAAATACTCGTAAATGAGGCTTACAGTTTGGGGTGCAAGGACAATTCTGTTGTCATTGATATAGGGATGAACCGTGCAGTCGCTTCACTTTTCTTTGCAGCAAAAGAAAACGTTAAGAGAATATACGCTTTTGAGCCGTTCGAGCCAACCCTTGCATTGGCAAAGAAAAATCTTGACCTTAACCCCGAGCTCAATAAAAAGATCCGCACTTTTGCGTGCGGACTTGGCAAAGAAGATACGACTCTGGAAATACCATACTCTGTGACCGTATCTGACTTCATGAGCACGACTCAAACCGTATCTGTCAAACAGAATGTACGAATAGAAACGGTAAAAGTAAAGGATGCTGCTCAAATACTCGCTCCTATATTTGAAGAGAACACAAACCATCGTATTATCGTTAAATGTGATTGTGAGGGTGCAGAGTTCGAGATATTTGAACGGCTTAATGAACAAAAGCTAATCGGAAAGATAGATGCTGTTCTTATGGAATATCATTTTGAGAAACCTGATAGATTGGTAAAAATTCTCACCGAAAACGGTTTTGCTGTACACGTCAAACACGGATTGGGAAAAAAGATTATTATAGGTTATTTATATGCTGTTAAAATGCAACAAATGAGCTAAAAGCTTAAATCTCAGACAGAGGCAAGATGCTGGGAAAAATAAAAAAAGAACTAAATAGGCTCGAACACAGATTGTTTCACTCGGGCAAAAAAGACAAGCAGCTTGAAGAGCTGCAGCATAAGGTGAATAATTTGCCTTATGAAATTTATGATAAAATTATATGCAATAGTTTAAGTGTTCAGATACCAAAAATAAAAAGTATAGACGAGACGCTGGACAAGATTATAAGGGACAAATGTTCTATATCTCGTTTTGGGGACGGAGAGTTCGCTTGTATGAACTACAGTAGAATATCTTTCCACGACCCCTGTGAAGACCTGGCCGACAGACTGAAAGAAGTAATCTCGTCAGATCTCCCGAATTTACTGATTGGCTTACCTGATTGTTTTGGCTCGTTGGATTGTTATGTGCCTTACACAAGAAAGTTCTGGAGAAAATATATGTCTAAAAAGCGCCAAATGACATATTCTTATCTCAATATGAACCGTGTTTACTACAATGCGTTTTTTAACAGGTACTATTTGAATTTCAACAAAACAGACGAATACTACCAGAGATGCTGCACATACACTAAAAGATTAAAGGAGATATGGAAAAACAGAGACGTAATAATACTTGAGAGCCAAGAAGCACGACTCGGAGTGGCTAATGATCTATTAGATGGGGCCAAATCAATATCACGTATTATCTTCTGTCCCGTCAAAAATGCGTTTAACAAATATGCTCAGATTTTATCGGCATTTGATAAAGTCAATTCGGATGCGCTGATACTAGCCGCTTTAGGCCCGACGGCAACTGTTTTGGCTTACGATTTATGCAAGAGAGGATACCAGGCCGTTGACATTGGACATATTAGCGAGGAATATGAATGCTTCTTAAGAAAAGAAACGCCCCTGGAGCTAAAGAGCATGGGCCGCAATTGTAAAATGAGACATGCTTCTAATCCGGATGACCCTGAATACAAAAAACAAATCATAAGAAAAATAGTCTAAGCTATCTAAGCTAGTGCCTTAAATCGTTTATTCTAAGCGAATGCCCCTTGAAGAAGCAATTTTTTATTTGACTGCGGGTAGTGATATTGTATGTCTTTTGGAAAAGCTGACATCTGACCACAAGGTAATTAGGGAATGAAAGGGAATTTGAAATGTTTGCATGGGACGGGAAGAAAGTTTTGGTGACAGGCGCGGGGGGGTTCATTGGGTCTCATCTTACGGAGCGTCTCTTTGGACTCGGAGCTAAGATCAGGGCTTTTGTCCGATATACCTCAAGAGCTGACGAGGGCTTTATTAAGTATTTCTCTCACGATCTTAGACAAAATATGGATATTGTTTATGGCGACATTAGAGAATTGGAAACCGTAGTTAAAGCGATGGATGGCGTAGAGATCATTTTTAATCTGGCCGCATTAGTGGGAATCCCATACTCCTATGTACATCCCCAGGAAGTAATCGAAGCAAATACCATTGGAACGTTGAATGTATTAATGGCGGCAAGAGATGTAGGTATAGAGAAACTGGTCCAAACTTCCACGAGCGAAGTCTATGGTACGGCAAGATATGTTCCGATAAATGAAGATCATCCGAAACAACCTCAGTCTCCGTATTCTGCGAGTAAAATCGCCGCTGACGCCATCGCTTTGAGCTTCTATCAATCCTTTGATTTACCGGTTGCCTTGATAAGGCCCTTCAATACTTATGGGCCGCGTCAATCCGATAGAGCTGTCATCCCTTCTATTATTTCACAGGCTTTAACGAAAGATAGGCTCACATTGGGTAATACAACTCCTACAAGAGATTTCACATTTGTTACAGATACAACAGAAGGCTTTGTTAAAGTAGCGGAATCGGAAAAATCAGTTGGCATGGAAATTAATATTGGATCCGGGCAGGAGATTTCAATTGAAGATTTAACAAGAAAAATAATATCGCTCGTCGGACGAGATATAGTTGTAGAGCACGATAAAGAAAGGGTTCGTCCGGCGCACAGTGAAGTGGAAAGATTGTGTGCGGATAATACGCGGGCAAGAAACGTATTGGGATGGTTACCAAAGGTCTCATTGACTCATGGCCTTGAAGAGACAATCAGTTTTATTAAAAGTAATCCAGGTTTTTACGATCCTGACAGATATAGAGTGTGAGGTGTATAGATGAAAGCTGTAGTTCTAGCTGGCGGCAAAGGTACTAGGCTGCGGCCTTTAACATTTTCAATTCCAAAACCTTTATTGCCAATTGCTGAGAAACCAATTCTTGAGATTATTATAGAGAATCTCAAAAAGTTTGGCATAACAGAAGTTATTATATCAGTCGGCTATCAAGGCGAACTGATAAAGGCCTTTTGCGCTGATGGAGCAAGATTCGGCCTTTCTGTAAAATATGTTGAAGAAGAAAAGCCTTTAGGTACAGCAGGGCCTTTGTCTTTAATGCGGGATTGTTTTGCCGACGGAGAACAATTCATTTTGATGAATGGTGATATTTTCACTCAACTAAATTTTTCAAGGATGATCAATTATCATAAGAAGGGCAAATATTGCATAACTGTTGGATATAGAACATACGAACATAAGTTGCCTTTTGGAGTTTTAGAGCTTGAAGGTGCCAAGCTTTGTCGCATTGTTGAAAAACCAAGTACGGCATTTAATGTGAGTGCGGGAATTTATGTATTAGATGCGTCTGTTATCGACTTCGTGCCGGATAATACATTTTTTACAATGCCTGACCTTGCGAATAAGCTATTAGAAAAAAAACGCCATATTGGCGCATATCGCATCGAAGAATATTGGCTGGGAATAGAGAATATCGATCATTTCAACGAGGCCATTAAAGAGTTGAACAAGCTTGAATCCCTCGTTAAAAAATGAAGTATTTGCGGTTCGTGGAGAACGTGATCATATACGTAGCGACAACGGTCCCGAGTTTGCTAACAAGGTTGTTAAAAAATGACATTATTAGAATACATGCAAACAAGAAACATGCCTATGAATAAAAATGCCGACCCCGATGACAATAGGAGGACTTTAGCCCCCGGATGAGCAAGGCAAAACGAATACTTATCGTTGCTGATATCGGTTTGAAGCCGATAAAGATGTTCCTCGACCAGATGCCCAAATTGGCCAAAGGGTTCATTCGTCTGGGGCATGATGTTCGCCTTTTCAGCTATTGCAGCACGCTGTCGCAGGTCAGCCCCATCGAAAGCAAGACTTTTGCCTCGCTTTTCTACAAATCCAAGGTTGACGATCTTCTTGCCGCCACGGTTGGGAGCTACAAGCCTGATATTGTTTATGTAAGTTTCGCAAGGGTGCTGGATGCCCGGACGGTGGCGCGTATGCGGCAGGCCGCTCCGAATGCGGTGTTCATAGGGGGCGATGGGGACCCCTGGCCGCAACACCATAAGAACAGGGTCGAGACCGCCAAAGAGCTTGACATACTTACCGCAACAAATGACGGCGAGTTTCTGCAGGTGTACAAGGACGCCGGCATTCGGCGTTGTGTCTTTATGCCGAATATGTGCGACCCCGATGTTGACCGGCGATACGAAGTGTCGAATGACTGGAAGTCGGATATTCTCTGGACGGGCAAGGCAGGTCATCACGCCGGAACCGGCAATACTCTTAGAGAAGAGCTCGTCAGGGAATTGGCCAAACGAGAAAACTGCACGCTCTATGGTTGTTGCGGAAGAGAAAAAATCGCCGGCATCAGCTACCTCTACGCAATTAGCGGGGCCGGAATCGGAGTCAATGCGAATTCCTGCAAGCCTGCCAGACTCTATAGTTCGGACAGGCTCACGCACTACCTTGCTTGTGGCGTTTTTGTTCTCGCTGAGAAAATGCCCGATGGAGACCTGCTCTTCGAAGACGGCCGGCATCTGAGGTATTTCGAGAGTGTTGATGATTTCTTCGAACTGGCCGATTGGTATCTTGAACACGAGACTGAGAGAAAAAAAATTGCCGATGCCGGAATGGAGCACGCCCATAAGGAATTCAACTCCGTTAAGATTGCCGGATATTTGCTCGACTTGGTTGAGAAGGGGAGTTATAGTGCACCCTGGTTGACGGGATCATGATGTGTGCCCAACATAACCTGCAGATTTGTCAACAGTTGGAAACAGCATAGAATGGGGGATGTGAATCAGCTCATCTTCGTTCGTAGGTTTGCCGAGCAAATGGAAGGCCCGTTTCTCGAAGTCGGCTCCAGAGATTACGGCAGCACCCAGGATTTGCGGGCGCTATTTGCCCCCAGGGACGAATACATCGGCGTCGATATGCAAGACGGTCGCGGCGTGGACGTCGTTATGGACCTCACGGAAGGCTTTGAGCAAGTTGACAAAGCACTTGGCCATCGCCGTTTTGGGACAATCTTCTGCCTCAGCGTCCTCGAGCATTGCCGAGAGCCGTTCAAGATGGCTGAGAACCTGATGGGCCTGTTGAAACCCTGCGGAAGCATCTGCATATCCGCGCCTTTCTCCTGGAGGATTCATCCTTACCCCAATGACTACTGGCGGTTCACCCCAGAGGGTATCAGGGAGCTATTCCCGAAGCTGCTATTCGAGCCGGCGCAGTGTCTGGCTGCAACGTCAAATGAAGGCGACTTCCGCCTGCTCGACGACGAATTTGGCAAGATACACTTCAGCTTCACCAAGCATCGCAAGAGCGGCCATGCCTTGCGAGGTGTATGCGCAAAGACGCTCAAGTTCGCATCACGTTTGGGAGCGCTTCGCTGGCTGACAGGGTACAGGTATCTCCATGCACCCACGAACATTATGATGGTGGGAACGTTAAATGGTGCGCAAGGCAGTTTGAGTTCCGGCAATGAACTTGTTGGTTTTGACAAATAATCCGGCCAGGCCGAGTTTTCGGCAGCGGCTTGAGGTCCATTTGGACCTTTTGCGCCGCAACGGCATCAACTGTGAGGTTGCACGCTTGCCTGCCGGTCCGGTTGCCCGGTGCAGACTCTTGAAGCGAAGCGCGAATTTCGACGCCGTCTTTCTGCAAAAGAAAAGGCTTAATCTTATCGAGGCGCCCTTGCTGCACCGATACGCTGGGAAAATCATATATGATTTCGACGACGCCGTGATGTACAAACCCGGAGCGCCCGAGCGTTACAGTCTCTCAAAATCCGTCCGTTTTCGCCTGACAGTTGGATTGGCCGACCTTGTCATCGCCGGCAATCCATACCTTGCCGAGCACGCACGCAAGTTCAACACGGAAGTCGAAGTCCTGCCCACCGGCCTGACCATAAACGACTACAGAATTGCCGCCGCTCGGAAGGACGACGGAAAAGTCCGCCTCGTATGGATTGGCAGTCGGAGCACCCTCAGATACCTGGCTGAAATCACGCCCGCCCTCGAAAAAATTGGTTCACGCTATGAAAACGTCATTCTGAGGATGGTATGTAACGATTTCATCGACCTGGAAAAGATGTCCGTGGAGAAGTGTCTATGGTCCGAGCAGACGCAGATTGACGATTTGGTCACGAGTGACATTGGTCTGGCGCCGCTGCCGGACAATCGCTTCACGCGGGGCAAATGCGGATTCAAGATACTGCAGTATGCCTCGGCGGGTCTGCCTGTTGTCGCCTCGCCGGTCGGCGTAAACTGCGGCTACGTCCAGGATAATGTCACAGGTTATCTCGCATCGGGTACGGACGAATGGGTCGATAGAATATCTCGGCTGGTTGACAACGCCCAGTTGAGAAAGAAGATGGGCGAAAGCGCCGGCAAGTCCGTTAAACAGTTTGATGTAAGTGTCATCGGGGAACAGCTTGCCGCGTTGATCCTTCAGTGCGCCGGTGATGTCAGAACCTAAAGAGTATCTGCCATGAATACCTGAACAGGCAAACCGCCGCTCTGCCGACCTTCCTTGCAGCTTCCTCTCGCTTTCTGCCGTCAAACGCGAGCAGTGCATAGATGAGAACCAGGATTCCGATCAGAAACTGATATGCGTTCAACAATACGACAGCCGGCTTGAATATGATATTGAACAAGCTCGCGGTGCGCTTGCCGCGGTGTTTGCGTATGAACGTCAGCACACTTCTCAGGGCCATCATTCGTCTCTCGACTGGTATTTGGTCGGTCGAGCGACCTCCGCGATGAGTTATCACCGCATCCGGCGTGAACACTACCCGCCAGCCGGCCTGTTTTATCCTATAGCACAGATCGACCTCTTCATAATACATAAAAAAGGCTTCGTCCATTCGGCCGA
>CAYGZM010000059.1:0-21684 GCA_964354365.1 uncultured Pirellulales bacterium | reverse complement strand
TTGCGGTAGTTTTGTCGTTTGGAGAATTGGGTTTGTTTTGCATAATTGACTCATGAATTCGTGGCAAGCTGGGCAGGATGGGCGGGTAGGGCAGGAGACAGGAGACAGGAGACAGGAGACAGAATCCAGAAGAGGGATTCCCGATGAATCGGGATGGGCGTTTTAGTTGGAGGTTTGTTTTCCATATCAAGAATCCGCTATTGTTAGATATATATTATACATCAAAGACTGTTTGGTGTCAAGTTAATTCTTCATTAACCACGGATTACGCGGATTACGCAGATTATACGGATTTGGGCTTAAGAGTATATAAGTATATGCGTATATACTTATGTGGTGCGCCAAGTGTGGAAGGTTTTTGAGTGAGGGGTAGAGGCGGGGGTGGGGGGCTTTAGGGCGAATCGTTGGTTAGGGCGTTGTCTCGCCAGCGGCGGACGCTCATTACGTCGAATCGCTCGCCCTTGAAGATGATTTGGTTGACGGTTTTCTTTCCGTTGTCAGTTTCGCGCTTGAGCCAATCGCGGACTTCCATCCAGCGGATTTCGCCTTTGGAGTTGCGGATGACCAGCATGACGGGGAATGCCTGGGCCATCCAATACTCGGCGTGGCGTGGCTTTTTGATGTCGAATATCTCGGCGCCATCGCTCTTTCGGGTGCGGAGGTAGGAATCGCCGGACTTTAGCTGAAGATATAGCTTCTTGCCGGTGGCCTGGCCGGCGTCGTTCTTGAATTCGAACTCCATGTCGATGCCGTGGTCGCTGACGCTGAATTCGCGGCTGATTTGGCCGGCCAGGGCTACGGTCGAGATAACCTCGCCGACGAGGACTCGCTCCTTGCTCTCGCTGTCGCGGACGGCCTTCGATTGGTCCTCGAGCTGCCGGACTCTGCGTTGGACCTCTGGGTCGGCGAAGCGTGCCTCCAGGTCGTCCCAGAGGTTCACTCGCTTCTCACAGTCCACGCAGATGATGGTGGCTTTCTTGCCTTTGTCGGCCAGGCGCTTCATCGCCACTTCACGGTTTGCGACGGGCGTTCTGCATTTCTTACAGACGTAGTGGCGGAGGCGAACGACGTCTTTGGCCTTTTTCAATAGGTGCTCGTGGACGTACTTGCTGAAGATCATCATCTCTTCGACGGGGATTTCGGGGTCGAAGTACACCTCAAGCTCTCCGGTGCCGTCGGCTCGGCGGGTGAGCTTGACGCCGAGACGGCGATCCGTCATCGTCTTGAAGTCGGCTGCATCCCGCCAGAGTTGGTCGCGCTCGAATGGCTCGGTGTGGTGAAGGCGGACGACGAGAGTGGCGTAGATATCGTCGAGAAAGCCGTTGAACCGGTAGCTCACAATCACGGACGGATGCTCGACGAGGTCGGGCCGTTCCCGCCGGGCGTAGCTGGGGAAGATGAGCATCGTCGGCCTCTTGGCGTCCGGGTCCGCGTCTCGCAGGCAGAGGCCGCGGTCCACCAGGATTTGATGCATGGCCAGCAAGACAATCCGCTCGTCGTCCAGCTCCAGCGGCGGTTTTGCTTTGGGAAAGGCGATATCTCCAGCCAGCACTTTTTCCTCGGCAATGCAGCCGATCTCGCGCTCGTCTTCGCGGAGGCTGCGGATCACCGCTTGGGCGTGCGAGTTGATCAGCTCGGGTTGGAGCAGGATCCAGGAGCCGAAGCCCAGCTCCCAGACCACGCCGGGCCCGGCCAGCAAGGAGATGACGGCTTTGAGCTCGTCGTCTGAAAACCGCTGGCCGCCGAGGCGCAAGGTCAGGGCCTCGCGGAGGTCGTTGAAGCGCATCAGGACGCGCTGCTCGTCCTTGAGGCGGATGATTTCATCCTTGAGCCGCTTGAACAGGGCAGGCGTGGTGCGCTCGGCGATCTGGTCCCAGTCGATCAAGTCAATGATCGCTGCCTTGAGCTCGGCGCAGCCGATGTTCTCCTTGGCGCTGGTTTCGAGGTAACGCGCGAATCCGTGTTCGGCGGCAAAGGCTTCGATCTGGGCTCGGCTGACGGACCGCAGGCCACCGGCGTCGATCCGGGCGGCGACGAGCAATTTGCGGAAGTTCTGGGTGGCGGCGCGGGTCAGGTCGCGATCCCAGTGCGCGAGGGTATCGAAGAGGTCGTCTTTCTGCGGATCGAAGACTAAGGCGGCAAGATGCGTCTGATCCATGTAGAGTTGGTGGATAAGTCGCTGGTCGGCCTGGCCGCCGAAGTCCCAGAGCCAGATCTCCCGGTCGACGCCGTCCCTGGTTTCGAGTGGGAGTTTCCACTGGGTGGCCCATGCTCCGACAGTGGAGTCGGTTTCCTTATAAATGTCCGAGGCTAGGCGGTGAAAGAGACCAGTTTTCCCTGCAGCGCTGCTGCCGACGAGGAGGACTTTGGCGTTGGTGTATTGGACCTGGTCCGGCGCGAGGGGCGGGGCGGACGCAGGGGCTTGGGGTGTTGGCGTCTTGGTGAGAAACTGCGACAGGTCCCACACGCGGATGCCGCCGCTGGCGTCGCCGGAGAATGCGTGGCACCCGTCGGCGCTCCACGCCACGGTCTGCACGGGGTCTGCGTGGCCTTCGAGGACGCGGAGGCAGCGCCCCGTCTCCACGTCCCATAGACGCATGGTCTTGTCATAGGACACAGAGAGTGCGCGGCGTTGGTCGGCGCTCCAGGCCACGCCAATGACAAAGTTTGTGTGGCCTTCGAGGACGCGGAGGCAGCGTCCCGTCTGTAGGTCCCACAGCCGCACGGTTGTGTCATCTGACCCGCTAATGATATTGCGACCATCAGCGCTCCACCTCACGGCTGAAACATTGGAGGTATGGCCCCCAAATACTCTCGTGCAACGACCGCTCTTTACGTCCCAAATGCGTACGGTATTGTCTTGCGAGGCGGAAGCGACATGTTGCCCGTCGGCACTCAACGCAACACAGGAGACGACGGACCTGTGGCCTTTCAACAATCGTAAACATAGCCCATCCTTTGTGTCCCACACACGCACAGTATTGTCGTCACAGCCCGCAACGAAGCGGGGTACATTGACGGCCCATGCCACGCAAAGTGGCACGGCGTTTTCTCCGTGGGCTGGCCACGCTATCCCCAAGAAAGATTTACGTTTTTGACGGACTTCAAAAACGGACAAGCACCGCTTCGACTCAACGTCCCAAAGCCGCAGTGTTCCGTCATTTGAGCCCGTGACTACGCGGCGTTGATCTGCGCTAAGTGCCACGCAGCGGATCCAGCCGTCATGGCCTAGGTACTTGCGCACACAACGGCCCTTCACTACCTCCCACATCCGCAGTTTGTGATCGTGAGCGCTAGCAAAAGCATGCTTGCCATCAGCGCTAAACGCGAACGCCAGTATAGTGTGGTCGTAGTTGAGATTGGCAACTATGTCTGGCCGCTGACCTTCAACTGTGCTAGCTTCGGGAGGCGGGCGGCAGGCTTCGAGGAGATTGGGATATTCTTTGTTGCAGTCCTTTTTGAGCCATGAGATGTAGAGGAATTGGGCCAAGGATCCTTTGACGGGGGCCTTGTCTAAGCGTAGGGGGATGAAGCGGCGGTCCTTGTTGAGCGGGTCGCGAAAGCGGAACGTCTGGCTCTCCAGGGTCGCCCAGTCGGAGGCGAAGGCATTAGTGGACATGCATAGGACGAGGACGCGGGAGTGCTCAAGGCCTTCCTCGATCTTATGCGGGATGTTGTCGCCTGGCTTGATTTGCCATTGATCAAACCAGACCCGGAGGCCATCGGCCTTGAGGCGCTCGGCGAGGTCGCTGACTACGGCCTTGTCGTGCGAGCTGTGGCTGAGGAATACATCGAACTCAAAGTCAGGTGTATGGGGCATCGATTGTCGTCCCTGTGTCTAACCACTGATTATATAGCCTGGCCTTACACGAGCAGATTATACAATCTTACGGGTATATTGGCAATGGTTAGGCCTATTTTTCGCACGGGGGATTCTATGGTATTTTGGCTAAAACAGCAATACGGCTGGAAATGGCGTGCAGTGCACACCCTGCGGGTAGGCTGCATGGGCTGAAGCCCATCCTACGGGCTTCGACTCCGCCGGGGGCAGGATCGTGGATTGCGGATTAGATTCTGCGTGTGCAAAGAAGTTGCAGACACTACATGGCTTGCGCGGCGGGGCGGACAGGGAAGAACCCCCGGCGCAGGTCCGGGGGGCTAATCAACGGAGTGGGCGGAATCTGGCCTTGGATGGGGGGGAGGGAATGGATTTCAGATTTAAGATTTCAGATTAGGTGAAGGCGGATTTTAAGGTGATAAAGAGAGGGGTCGGACAAATCGGACAGGTTGGACGAGTAGGACAGGTCGGACTAATGTGGGACGGCGCGGGGTGGGGGTAAAATCATGCGTCGCCGTTCCGGCGACGGCTAAACGGGGAGTGGGTAAAGAGGATGCTCCGGGGCGGTATTTGTTGGAACGCACGGGCAGAATGCCCGTGGTACAAACACGGGCTGGAAGCCCGTGCCACGAAATATGACCCCGCCCACAGGCGGCGGGGCTAACCAGGGGCCAGCGTACCGCCAGCCGCTAAACGGGGAGTGGACTCGCACCCACTATCTTAGCTTATCTGCTCCCTTACGGTCGCAGCTTGTTGTGTGTCTTCTTTGTGGGGCGCTGGCCGCCTATGTCGGCGTGTGCGAGGCTATCTCTCGGCCTCGATGGTCAGCTCGCCCTGTGATAGCCCCTCCGACGTGGCGACGAGGCTGATTTGGCCGGGTCTTTCTGTGGATTGCAGGATCACCATACATCTGCCGTTGAACGCCTTTCTCTGCTCGGCTTTATATGGCTCGTCGCTCCAGAGGTCTCCATTGTCCACGCCGACAATCTTCCCTTCGCCTAAAACATCGAAACGGATCAAATTCGACGAATCCGGAACAACAATTCCATTGGCATCGACAACGCTGACCTCTACATAACACAAGTCCCGTCCGTCCGCCCAGATTGCCGGACGATCCGCCTTCAGTTCAATCGCCGCCGCCTTGCCCGCTGTTATCAATTCGTCCCAGCAGACAACGCCCCCCGGACTCTTGCCCACCGCCTTGATCACGCCCGGCAGGCAAGGCACGTCCCACGTTATCATCCTGTCCTCAAAGTCCGCCAGCTTCTTCTCGCCGCACGACACCCCGTTCAACGACAGCTCGACGCTCTGGCAGTTCGTGAATGTCACCACCTTCACATCCTTGCCCTCGAGCTTAGGCAGCGTCCAGTGCGACACCATTTTCGGCCAGTCCCAGTGGTCCTTCGTTGGAGCGGCAACATCCAGAGAATCGTCCATAACAGCAATGTAAACCATCGGCACATCCGACCACAGGCTCTGGTGAAGATATGATATCGGCCTGCGAAAACCGCACGTATCAATCAGGCTGCAGTTCCACCCGTGACACGGCCACCCGGCTGCCGCCTCGCCGAGATAGTCAATGCCCGTCCACACGAACGACCCGACCACATAGTCATTCTTCAGCGCGTCGAACCACGGATTCATCGCATAAAACGCCCTGTGCGTATCGCCGCGACCCCGATAATAAGCATAGCTTTCAGTGCTGATAATGATGATATTCGGATCGTTCTGTCTGTACTTGTCGAACCACTGCTCCTGATAATTCAGCCCCGCTATGTCCTGGACAGCCGCGAAATCCGGCGTGTATGTCGGAAACGTCCCGCACGTCACCTTCCGCGACGGCTCGGCCTTATGCACGTAATCCACTAACATCCGCAGCTTGTCCTGAGTCTCTTTCGTCTCCTGTCCCGCCACCTCGTTACCTACGCTCCACAGCACTACCGACGGGTGATTCCTGTCGCGCCGCAGCATAGAGCTCAAATCCTTCTCCCAGTCCTCGGCCCACGTCGCGTGGTTTTTCCCTCCCCACTTGTCGAACGCCTCGTCAATCACAAGGAATCCCATCCTGTCGCACATATCCAGCAGTTCGGGCGCGGGCGGATTGTGGCTCGTTCGGATCGCATTGCACCCCACGCTCTTGAGCACCTCGAGTCTTCTTTCCATCGCCCTGTAATTAAACGCCGCGCCAAGTGCGCCAAGATCGTGGTGGATGCACACGCCCTTCATCAACACCGGCTCATCGTTCACAAGAAGCCCTTTCTCCGGGTCCCACCTGACCTGCCGAATCCCGAAAAGCGTAAGATACTTGTCCACGACCCTGCCGTCCTCTATTACCATAGTGTGCAGGTAGTAAAGATTCGGCGACTTCACAGACCACAAAACCGGCTCGCTGACCTTCATCTCCTGCGAAAACTCAAATTCTCCGCCCGCCGGAATCGTCTGCTCGGATTCGGCGTCGCCGACGCGCCTGCCCCTGCCGTCAAGAATAGCCGTCTTGAGTGTGCAGTCCTTCGCAGTCTCGTATTCGTTCTTGACCAGCGTCTTTACGCTGACCGTCGCCGAATCCGGCGAGACCTCCGGCGTCGTTACGTATGTCCCCCAGTGCCCGACGTGCAACCTGTTTGTCAGCGTCAGCCAGACGTGCCTGTAGATGCCCGAGCCTGAATACCACCGGCACGTTTGTTCTGAATTGTCCACGCGGACTGCTATGACGTTCGATGCGCCCCACTTGATGTGCGGCGTCAGATCGTATTCGAAGCTCACATACCCGTACCAGCGTTTCCCCAGGTGCTGCCCGTTGATCCAGACATCGCTGTTCTTATACACGCCGTCGAACTGTATGAATACCTTCATCTCCTTCTGCCTGGGACCAAGCATGAAGTCCTTCCTGTACCACCCAATCCCAAGTGGAAGATACCCTCCGCCTGCTTTGCTGACGCTGTCTTTTGCGAAAGGCCCTTCGATGCTCCAGTCGTGTGGCGCGTCAATCCTCTCCCACGTCAAATCGTCGTAACTGCTCTGTTCGGCCCCTTTTGCCTCTCCTTTGAAGAACTTCCAGCCCAGGTCAAAGCTCTCAACCGTCCGAAAATCCGACCCCGCCACACCCGTATTCACGTTGCATAAGCACGCGATTGCCGCGGCGCACAACGCCGCACGGACCCCACTGAGCTTCGTCTTCATTACGCTGTGCCCCTTTCTTCCTGCCCCCTATTTCCCTGAGCCATCTGCAATATCCTTCTATTTCAAAGCCTGGCCAACTCTGACTCCATAGTATAAGACCCCGCCGCTTCCAATGCAAGTCATCTGGTTGCCCTGAAGTAGAACGCAGAGGTACTCGCATTCTGGCCGGCGAGCCGCATAGTGTCATAAACAAACGGACCCCAATCGCGGGAATTGGGGTCCGTATCTTGCCTCGGCTGCATTGAACGCCGAGGTCTGCCTTGGACAGTCTCCTTTTCGCGGACATTGAGGTGACTGCTATGCAGGCGGGTTCACATATTGCTCAATCAAGTTGCCAGGCTCGCTGCTGAAAGCAGCAGTTCGCCGGCTGTGTTTTGCACGCCATCCCCAAACACAAGAGAACTTCAAGGCCGGCCGGACATTCGACATCCCGATTCGACCGTCCGCGCCGTGAAACGCAGCTTATCCTTCAGATAATCCTTCATCGCCGCCAGCGCCGTGTTCGACTCGCTCCCTCCGGACACCACCAAGTCCGCGCACATCGTGGTCGGCTCCACAAGCTCCTCGTGCACCGGCGCAGCCATATTCAAATACCGGCTCATAGCATCCGGCCTGGTCAGGCCCCGCTCCAAAGTGTCCCGCCGGATTCGCCGGTTGATTCGGATGTTCTCGTCGCAGTGCACGAATATCCTCGCAAGGGCCTTTTCCACAAGCTCCGGATAGTGCAGGGCAAACGTCCCCTCGAAAACGACAAATTCCGCCGCCGGCTTCGTCCCCGTGAGCATATCGCGCCTGTGCGTCCGGCAATTATACAACGGCGTCTCAACGGCCCGGTGACTCAGCATAGCACGAATATCCGCGAGCAGCCGTTCTTCATCTATTGCATCCGGATGGTCAAAGTTGTACTCCGCCAGTTGACTTTCCGAAAGATGTCCGAGGTCTTTGTAATAGTCGTCCTGGCGGCAGACTATGGCCCTGTCACCCAGCCACTCGGCCAGCTTCTCGGCAAGTGTCGTCTTGCCGGAACAGCTCCCCCCTGCTATTAGAATCAGTTTCGACATCCTTCTTCTCCTTATTGACTGTTATATGAGTTCTGCACCTCCAAATTTCAAGGAACAGCGCGAGGCGCTGTTGCACGTCAAGAAGCTATCAGGCCGAAACACCGGCCTTCTCGCCTCGCGCTGCCGATACCCGAATCCTTCGAGATTCGGAACGAGTCTCTTCGCCTCATTCCAATGCCGGAAAATGGCGATGAGAGCCTCGCATCCAGGCGGTCGCCAGATTTCCGATAATGTCAAGGATTCCCGTATCGCATCGGGAATTTGTGCTTTGCTTCTTCGCCCCCATTGCTGGCCGCCGCCGTTTCGCATGAACAGGCGGCTGGTACGATTCTTACGACCCCCTTTTCGGTCTGATACGCCGGCAGTCTCCGGCCATATTTATATCGGCACTTAACCGACCGCTCTTAATTATCTCCGCCCGGACTTCCCCCTGTTTGAAAGTTATTTTCCCCCAGCGCCACATCGGCCGGAGAAACACTTTATGTTTCACGAGCTTTCTGATGTGCGCCGTCTCAGCACTCCTCTCGGATTTCCCCCAAGGACTCGGTTGCAAATCAAAGCTCTATGGATTAGTCTGAACTCTGCTCCTGCAACTGGATCAGATTGAGGATATTCCACAATCCTAAAGCCGAAAAAGGATATTCGCGCAAAGGTTACTGCGATCTCGAGCACACCGTCCAAATGGCAAAACGCATCAAGACCGCCCGCATGAAATTCCTCCTCGACTTTCACTATAGCGATACCTGGGCCGACCCCGGCAAGCAGTACAAGCCGCTGGCCTGGCAAGACCTCGATTCTGACGAGCTGACAAAAGCCGTCGAAGATTATACCAAAGAAGTAATGGCCTCACTCAAAAGCACGGGGGCCTCGCCCGATGATTACCAAAAGAGATAGACTGCCTCCTCATTCCACCCTGGACCTCTGCTGAGACTACCGAAGCGCCGACACATCCGGCGACGTGTGTCATTCTGCATTTGATGCGGAATCCAGATGTCGCAGCAGATACTCCTTCCCCGGCCCGCCCAAGTGCTCCCAGGGCAGAATCTCATCCCTCTCGAATTGCCTCTGCGCAGCACTCTCGACATCCATCCCGAACTTGGCGAACGCCTCCTTCCAGATCGAGTAATCAAAACACTCATCCCACAGGTCGAATGTTGCGCCGCTCCGCCACGCCGCCTCGATCACCGCGCCGCATCGCCTGTCGCCTCGGCCTATCGCGGATTCCAATATGCTCCTGCGAATATCGTGGAATTTGAACTGCAGGAACTTTGCCCACAGTTTTCTCTTCTCATCGAGTATCAAGCCTTTCGCCTGCTCGAAATACTCTATCGGCCTTTGTCCAAGCCACCCGAACGGCGTATGCGCCTTAGGCACAAACCAGCTCACCGTGATATTTATCTGCCCCATTCTGCCATCGACCCTCTTCCGCAGCTTCGCCAATTCGTATGAAAGCCGCACAATCCGCACCACGTCCTGCGCCCTCTCGCCCGGCAGACCAACCATAAAATACAATTTGAGCCTCTGCCAACCCGCCCGATACCCTGCCTCAACCGCCGCAAACAAATCCTCATCCTTCAAAGGCTTGTTAATAATCCGCCTCAATCGCTCGCTCGCCGCCTCGACCGCAATCGTAAGCCCGCCCTTCCTCACCTCTTTCATTAGCTCCGGCAGCAGTTTCAGCTGCCCATCGACCCGCAGGCTCGGCATAGATATCCCCACGTGCCTGTCCCGAAAATATCCGTACAGGCCCGCTGCCAACTCCTCCAGCTTCGGGTAGTCCGCGCTCGACAGGCTAAGCAGGCTCACCGTATCGAATCCCGTGGCGTGATAGTTCGCCTTCGCAATCTCGATAATCCTCTCGACGCTGCGATAGCGAATCGGCCGCCTGCAGAAGCTCGCCTGGCAGAACCGGCACCGGCCCGGACATCCCCGCATAATCTCAACGCTCACCCGTTCGTGCACCGCCTGCACAAACGGCACTATCGGCCGCCCCGGCACAGACGCATTCTCAAAATCCTCAACAACCGCATTGGCAAACTCGCGCCGCAAATCCGCCGATTTCGCCTGAAACGACTTTATTCTCTCCCCCTCGTACTCAAACTCATAAAGGCAGGGCGCGTATGCCCATTCAAACCTCTTCGCCGCCTCCACTAACATCTCCTTCTTCGTCGCACCCGCTTTCTTCATCTCTCTGATAAACTGCGCCAATTCAACAACAGCCTCCTCGCCCTCGCCCAACACAAACAAATCGACAAAATCCGCCATCGGCTCGCAGCAGTTCGATATTCCCCCGCCTCCAATAATCAGAGGGTCTTCTTCGCCCCGGTCCGCGCTCCGCACCGCAATCCCCCCCAAATCCAGCATATTCAGCACGTTAGTATAGCAAAGCTCGTTCGTCAGGCTGAAACCCGCCACATCGAAGCTCGATAGCGCCGCCTTCGACTCCAGGCTGAAAAGCGGAATCTTTTTTTCCCGCATCACCTTTTCCGCATCCCCCCAGGGGGCGAAGACCCGCTCCGCCGCTACGCCTTCCATCCTATTGAGGCAATCGTAAATAATCCCAAGCCCCGTATGCGACATCCCAATCTCATACACATCCGGAAAGCACAGCGCAAAGCTCACCTGCCAATTCGCTATGTCCTTCTTGACCTGGTTCACCTCCCCCCCGATATACCGCCCCGGCCTTCTCACAAACGGCAAAAGCTCCCCCTCGACCCGCTCTGCCAGTATTATCACTTCTTTCTTGCCCACGCCGGCATTATAGTCCGCTTGCCGACTCTTTTCTATTGATTCCCGCCCGATTATCAATTATCAATTCCTTCATCACGAAAGGCGCTTTATGAACAAGAACATCAGTCGCGTTTTCATTGTCGCTATTGTCGCCATCCTGCTTGCGGCGATGTTCTTTGCCCTGCGCACCCGCGGCCCTGTCAAGGCCGATAGCGGCGTCCACCTCGTTATGGGCACATTCGCCCGCGTCACCGTCATGGCCCCCGATTCACGCGCCAGCGCCAAATGTATAGAAGCAGCCCTCGCCGAAATCCACAAAGTCGATGACCTGATGAGCGACTACAAGCAGGACTCCGAAATCAGCCGGGTCAACAAAGGCGCATTCGGCAGGCCCGTCGAAGTCGGCGAATCCACCTTCGAAGTCATCCGCAGAAGCATCGAGTTCAGCAGGCTCACCGACGGCGCATTCGACATCACCGTCGGCCCCCTCGTCCAACTGTTCCGCAAAGCCAAAAATGACGGCATTGCCCCCACGCCCGAGCAAATCGCCGATGCCAAAGCAAGAGTCGGCTACGAAAAGCTCATTTTCAACGACGCCGACCATACAGTCCGCTTCACCGTCGAAGGCATGAGCCTCGACCTCGGCGGTATCGCAAAAGGCTATGCCGTCGATAAGGCAATCGAGGCGGCGCAAAAACTCGGCGCAAGCGGCGCTATGGTCGATATCGGCGGCGACGTCCGATGCTTCGGTACTCCACCAAAAGGCAGGGAAAAGTGGATTATCGGCCTGCAGGACCCCAATATCGATGACCTCGGCGGCTCAGGACTCCTGCTCAAACTCCAGGTATCTGACGCCGCCGTCACCACAAGCGGCGACTACCAGCAGTTCGCAATTATCGACGGCAAGAAACAATCGCACATCATAGACCGCCGCACCGGCAAAGGCGCCGAGGGCCTCTCAAGCGTCACCATCATCGCGCCCAACGCCACCGACGCCGACGCACTTGCTACCGCCGTCTGCGTTATGGGCCCCGAAAAGGGCCTCGCACTAATCGAAAAACTCCCCCAAACTGAAGCAATCCTGATCTCCCCCGCCCCCGAATACAAGCTCACAAAAACCCCCGGCGCAGAAAAATTCGTAAAGTAAAAACCGTTTAGCGGTCGTCGGCACGACTACACCATAAGCTGTTTCTTGATCAGTCGAACCAACGAATCCTTTATTTCAGGGTGTCTTCTCGTGAAGCATCATACGATATGCGTCAATTATGTTTTCCTTCAGTTCGTCCAACGTCTTGCCCTGGCTAAAGACGCCTGGAATCCCCTTTAGCTTTCCGACAAACCATCCCTCGTCCTGCCAGTATTCAAGAGTGAAGAATCTCTTCATTTTTCAGTCCCCTTCGGTTTCATGAAGACAACATTCACTACATCATAGACATCCGGGGTCGCATCCCATCCGGATGCATCTATATGAGACATTCTACCGGAATTGGCGGTCCGATGCAAGCAAAAAAAGGCTGCGAGCAGCAAACCTGCGCTCGATCTGATGTGCTCCTGCTTCGCACCTTTCTGCCGTCGCGGTTATGCACTGGCGGCAGCCTTCTCCGTCGGCTGTCGTGGTTCCGGCGCAGTCGGCCCGCGATATACAATTACCCCGGTCGGGCACTTATTCATTGCCGTCTCGCTCTGCTCGTTTCGCTCGTACTTGCCGTAGTCCAATCTCGCCAGATTATCCTCCACGCTGAACATATCCGTCTGCTTGGCGCACAGCCCACACCCGATACACCCGACTTCGCACATCGACCGCGTGGCCTTGCCGCCCTCCCTGCTGCTGCACGCAACCGTCATCATATTTTCCCGGCCGAAAGGCGCCATCTCAATCAGGCCGCGAGGGCATGCCTTCGAGCAGGCCGTGCACCCCGTGCACTTGCCGTAATCGACCGTCGAAAGCCCGTCAATCACGTGCAGAGCATCGAACTTGCACGCCCTCGTGCAGTCCCCGAATCCGAGGCACCCGAACTTGCAGGCCTGCGCGTTGGCCAGCGCATTCGCCGACGTGCAGGTCGGTATGCCCTCGTATTTCGCAAGGAATGTCTTCTGGCCGGTGTGCGAACGGCAGTGCACTATCGGCCGTTTCGCAGGCCCGGAATAACTCACCTGCAAATTCAGTATCCCTGCCACTTTATTCGATGTCTGCGAGCCGCCCGGCGCACATTTGCCCAACAGCTCAGGATTCTGCATAACCGCCTTGGCGTACTGCCCGCACCCCGCAAAACCACACCCCCCGCAATCAAGATGCGGCAACGCAGAGTGCACCTGTTCGAGTTTGGGATCAACCTCCACCTTCAGTTTCTCGCTCGCAATCAATAGCACCACCGCAAATCCTATCCCCAGGGCGAGCATTGTAACACCCGCCAGCAGCACCTTCTCAAGCCCGCCTTCGCCGGCCCCCGCCGCGACGAGGAATACGATATACGACATACGATATACGACATACGAAAACATCATCGTATCATCCCCGCAAAGCCCATAAACGCCATAGCCAGCAGTCCCGCCGTAATCAGCGTAATCGGGGCGCCCACAAAACACGCCGGAACATCCGACACAATCAGCTTCTCCCGAATCCCCGCCATTATGCAAATCGCCATCGTAAAACCTATGCCTACCCCCGTGCTCAGCACCACAACCTCCAGGATATTATCCGTCCCCCAGATGTCTATGAAAAGACATATACCCAGAATCACGCAGTTTGTCGAAATCAACGGCAGATAAATCCCGAAAACGTCATACAGCGACGGGACAAATCTCCGCACGTACATCTCCACAAGCTGCACCGCCCCGGCTATGATAACGATGTAGCAGATGTACCGCGTTATCTCAAGACCCAGATGCGTCAAAATATAGAAGTCCACCACCCACGTCAGCGTCCCGCTCAGCGCCGTCACGAACGTCACAGCCAGCCCCATTCCAAAGGCGCTGTCCAGCCTGCCCGACACCCCGAGGTACGGACACGTGCCCAGGAATTTGGTGAACACAAAATTGTTCACCAGCACCATCGACAAAAAACCCATCAGCAGGACAGATAGCCGGTCCATATCAAGCCCCCTTCTTTCGAGTCAATACATTCGCCAGGCCCAGCAGCAGACCCAAAGTCACGAAGGCCCCCACCGGCATCTGCATTGCCAGCCACGGAACAAATCCGGACGGCATCACCTCAATCCCAAAGAGCCGCCCCGACGCGAGCACCTCACGTATCCCAGCCAGGATGCACAGCGCTATCGTAAAGCCGCCGCCCATTCCAATCGCGTCCAGCACGCTCACCACCACGCCGCATTTGCTCGCGCACGCCTCCGCTCGGAATATGATAATGCAGTTGACGATAATCAGAGGGACGTACGCTCCCAATATCTCGCTCATCGCCGGCGTGTATGCCCGCAAAAATAAGTCGCAGATCGTCACAAACGTGGCGATTGTCAGCGTGAACATTATTATCCTAAGGTGCGGCTTGAGCAGCTTGCGCATCAGGCTCACCACGATATTGCTGCACACCAGCACAAATATCACGCTCAGACCCATCGTTAACGCGGGCTTGACCGCCGTGGTCACTGCCAGGGGCGGGCACATCCCTATGAGCATCCGAAACGTCGGATTCTCATTCCACAGCCCGTTCAGCAGCGCCCGCTTACACACGCCGCCCTGTCGATCATTGTCCTTTGCCATCGCCGATAAACCCTTCTTTTCTCATCCGGTCCTTCACCCCGCTTGAAAAGCTGTTCAGTATGTTCACCACCGCCTCACTGCTCACCGTCGCCCCCGTTATGGCCACAATCTCCGAATCAATCTTATCCGCGCTGCCCGTCGAAACTAATTTTAGCTCTCCCGCCGGCGCGTCCTTGAACTGGTTTCGATAGTAATCATCTTTGATCCGGTCCCCAAAGCCCGGCGTCTCGCTGCTCACAAGCACCTCGAACCCCATCAGCTTCCCAAAGTCCGCATCAACGGCGACCACCAGTTCAATCCTCCCCGAGAAACCGTCTCCGGCGGCCCCGAAACTCCAGCCGACACACTGCTGCGTCTCCCCAACCGCCTTATACACGGTGACCTTTTCACTCTTGCCGCGCCCCAGCCCTACCTCGAACTGCGCATCCACGGGCACAAAGTGCTTGGCCCCCGGCAGCAACAAAAGCGTGAGCCGGTTCAGCTTGTCCGCCTTGTTCTGCTCTATCTGCTCCGACAGCGCCGCATCAGTCACCGCTATCAGAAGACCAAAACAAAACGACGAAACTATCAACAGCCAGCTCTGTTCAATAAAATATCTCAACTTACCCATAATTTTGCTTTTTGCACCTTGATATTTGATATATCTCTGTGTCTTGGTGGCTAAACTCTCGGCCTGCCGCCCGCAGGAATCCGCTTGCACCACCTGTCAATCAAAGGAGTCACCGCGTTCATCAAAAGAACCGAGAACATCACGCCCTCTGGATACTCGCCGACGATCCGTATCAACATCGTCAGCCCGCCCACCCCCGCGCCAAAAATCCACATCCCTCGTCGCGTCAAAGGCGCCGTCACCGGATCCGTCGCGATAAACAGCGCGCACAATAGCAGCCCGCCGCTCGTCAAATGATAGAACGGCTGCATATACGCGTATGAATCGGACAGATACGCAATCCCCGCAAACACAAAAGCGCAAAGCACCACAGCCAAAGGAATGTGGAATCTTATCGTCCGCCTTATCAGCAGATAAATCCCCCCAATCGCCAGGGCAATCGCGCTTGTTTCGCCCAAACACCCGCCGACCTCCCCGGTAATCGTCCCCGCGAAGTTGTGTTCGTTGTACGTGCCCGCTCCCAGCTTGTTCTTTATAGCCATCTTGCTCCACGCCAACGGCGTCGCCTGTGTCCTCGTATCGGCCGCGTACTCAGGAGCTATCTTCGACATCTTCGCATCAAGCGTGGCGGGCGCCGTCCAGCTCGTCATCAACATCCCGAAAGAGACCGAAAGAAACGTCCTGCCCACCATCGCCGGGTTGAATATGTTCGAGCCTAACCCCCCAAAGACCATCTTGCCTATCCCTATCGCAAAAACGCTCCCGATAACCGCCGTCCAAATCGGCAGCTTAGGCGGCAGCGACAACGCAAGAATAATGCCCGTAACAACCGCGCTGAAATCGTCCAGTGAATTCGCCTTCCGCCGAATCAGATTGCATAGCCACTCCGCCCCAACGCACGCAATAACACACGTCGAAATGAGAATAAATGCGTGCACGCGAAAATAATACCCCGCCGCCGCCATCGCCGGAATTAACCCGATTATAACGTCTATCATCACACTGCGGGTCGAAAGACGCCCGCTAATGTGCGGCGAACAGGAGATCCTTAGGTCCCTAAGCATCCATCACTTCCATCATCCAACATGTTGTAGTTCGTATTTCGCATAGCACGGTGCACATTATGATTTGCTCATCTGCTCTCACTGCGGCATCGTCTTCTTTTGCCTTGCAAGAAATATCTTGCCCGTCTTTATATAACCCGTAACCTCTATATTCGCCGGGCACACGTAGCTGCAGCACCCGCACTCAGTACACGCATTTATGAAATACTCCTTTTCCGCCGCATCCAACAGATTGTATTTCACCGCATGCGCTATCTTCGTTGGGTTCAGGTTCTCCGGACACACTTCCAGGCACCGTCCGCAGTGAATACACGGCGTTTGACGCCTTGCGAACTTCGCCCCGCCGATTTGCTCTTTCGTCAGCACGGTCACCGCACCGCTCGTTTTCGTAATCGGCGTATCCAGATCCGCAAGCGCAATACCCATCATCGGCCCGCCCAACACTACCTTCGCCGACTTTTGCGTCACTCCGCCGCAGAACTCTATCAAATCACTCACCGGCGTCCCCACCGCAACGTAGTAATTGCCCGGCCTGGCAATCGCCTCCCCGCTCACCGTCACCACACGATGCGTCAAAGGCCGGTCAAACACCACAGCCTCCGCAATCGCCGCCGCAGTCGCGACATTCACCACCAACACCCCGATCATCGGAGGAATCCCCCCCGTCGGGACCTGCTTCTTCAAAACCGCGTTTATCAACTGTCTCTCGCCGCCCTGGGGATACTTCGTCTTGACAACAGCTAATTCAATACCGCCCCCGCCTGACGACCCCTGCAGAGCCGTATTCATAGCCTCTATTGCGGCCGGCTTATTGTCCTCTATTGCAATAAAAACGCGCGAGCACCCGGATGCCCTCCGTGCAAGCTTCGCCCCCGCGATAATCAGCCCCGTCCTCTCAAGCATCAGCCGGTAGTCGCACGTAATATACGGCTCGCACTCGCACCCGTTGATAATCAGTATCTCTTTCGGCGTCTGAGGATTCGGCTCTATCTTCACCCGCGTCGGAAAACCCGCCCCCCCCATACCCACAATACCCGCCTGACGCACCGCCTCGCATATCTGCTCCGCCGAGTACTTCCTCTCATCAATCTCTTCCTTCAGCTCGGAATATGACCGCCTCGTCGCATCGTGCGGATATGCCTCTATGATTATCGCCGTGCTCCGCCCCAAAACCGCATGAGACCGCAATCCGATCTCTTTCACCTGCCCGGTAATCGGAGAATGCACCGGCGCCGAAACATAAGCGTCGCTATCGCCTATCTTCTGCCCCGCCTGGGCCATATTCCCTTTGCGCACCAGCGGCCGACAAGCGGCCCCTATGTGCTGGCTCAGCATCACCGCAACTTCCTTAACCGCAGGACCCGCCTGAATCTCGCTATCGCGAGTCAGGTCCTTCTTCTCCGGCGGATGCACGCCTCCACGAAAAGAATGTCTGCCTATGATTCCAACGTCCATTGCCAAAATCGCCCTGGTCACCTTCTCTTGGCAAGCCGCCTGTCTATTGCCCTTACCGTCAATATCCACGCCAGCGTCACAATGACTGCCCCCGGCAGACTCGCCGCCGTTCGCAGCGCCGCCTTCTCTGTAATCCCGCCCAGAACCTTCTCAAGAACCCCCAAAGACACTATGAACACCAATATCGGCATCAAAAAAGCAACTACTACCCTCAGCGTCAGCGAAGGACCTTCCGCGTTTCCCAACTTGCCGTAAATCTCCCGGCAGTCGTGCCTCTGGCTGCACCGTTCACAGAATTGCTCGTCGCCCATACTTTTCACTACCACACAGGACAGCAAAAAAATACAATAAAAAAACACGATAGTACAAATGTGCCTGACATTTGCAAATACAATTTTTTCTAATTTGCCCAAAATAATTGTGAGCAGATTCTTCACCCTGTTGGCGTTGAGCCGGTGCAAAATTCGGCAGAGATGAATACTGCTCCGCCGTCCTCGCCCGGCTGAACAAGTCGAATTGAGTCTGAACCGGCCCCAATGCTCCCTCACCCATAATAGCCCGTCAGCGTCGGTCTTGTTAGTTGTCATTCCTGCAACCATCGCCAGTTGTCATTCCTGCGAAGGCAGGAATCCACAACCCTGAGCCGGTTGCCGAGCAAACAGCACCCACAAATTCAACTGTGAGTGGCTACTAATACCAGTTCCCCTATGGCGAACTGTTCCCAAGCCGGCGCGTTCACGATTCGTCGCTGCAACCCTTGGCAGTCTGTCTCCTACCCTCCGCCCCCCTGCAACCTCTGCTTCCGCTCTTCTTCCATCTTGCTTATCCTGCACTTCGGGCACCTGTCCGGAAAATCATTCGCCCCGGCTGCACCCCTGAAAAACACAATCCCACACGCCGGATTCCCGCATTTCACCGCCAGGTAAAGACTCGGCTTGCCGCATTTCTCGCAAGGCAACGGCGGCGCCGACGGTGCATCCGGATCGAACGGCTGCTCTCTCATCAGCTTGTGGTACTCCTTCTCGTTCATCTCGTACTCAGCGTTGCACGCCGGGTTGTTGCACTTGACCCACACCATCGCATCATCCGGAATGTCGTCAAGGCCGCCTCCGCCGCCGGAACCACCGCGAAAAGTTATAAAAGCAGCAACACCAAGGCACACCACGATAACAGCGATCATTATTGGTTTCTTTCGGCTCTCTTCCATAGCATAATCTCCAAATCTAAATAACAACAGTCTGCCAATAGATTACCGCCCTAACATTAACATCCCATCTCCGGCGTGTCAAATGCTCATTCACCCCAAATTCAAATCCCCTCAGACGTTCCTCGCCTCAAACTGTCCCATCTGCAGAATCTTTCCCGGCTCTTCGGGCGTCCCCGTACGAGCCGACAGATACGCCGATTCGATAACCGCCATGTTCTTGAGATTCTCCCGCCCGCTGCTGACCATCTTGTTCTGCTCAGGCCGCAGCACCCCGCCAGCAAAGTCCCTCAATACCTCCCCCATACAATCAACCGGATCATTTTCGTATTCAGATTCCTCGCTTATTTCCCCCTGGCCGTCCCGCACGGTCAGCCGCGTATCATTAACCACCAATATCTTGTTTTTCCCGCATACTTTCAAAAATTCCTGCCTCGGCCACACACTGCTTCGCCCCGACGCCACAAGGTTTCCAACGAGCCGGTCCGAGAACTTCATCGCCAAAACCGTCGTGTCCTCAGTCAGGCTGAGCCGTTGCTGCTTGTCAACCGCCTCGTTTGTACTCAACGAATACACCTGGTCTGGAATGGGAAAATTCCAAGTCATCTGGTCGATCATCCCATACCCGTTATGCAGCAGCACACCGCCGCCCGCCAGCTTAGGATCGCTCTGCCACCGGGGTCGGCTCTGCCCCGCGAAGCCGCAGAACCCCGCTATCAGGAACACATCCTCAATCCGCCCCTCCTCGATGTGCTTATGCAAAGCCGTAAAGCTGCCCGCAAAGCGCCTTGGATTTGCAACCGCAAACGCTACCCCCTCTTCCTCCGCAAGCCGCACCAATTCAGCCGCCTCTTCGAAATTCCGCCCCGCAGGCGCAAGCTTCAGCACGTTGAAGCCCTTCTTCATCGCCATCCGCACGTACTCCTCGCAGCTATGCATACTCTCCGCAACCAAAAGGCACCGCTCCTCCCCCTCGCCCAGGCGCGTATCCATCCCCGTTATCAACTGTCGGTAGTCGTCGTAAGCCGAGCATTTGTATTCCCCCGCAAAGCGCTCCGCAAGATTCGCATCCTTGTCCGCAACCGCCTGAATCCGAAAATCCTCAATTTGCGACGCCGCCCGCAGAAAAAGCTGCCCGCCCTCGTCAAGCCCCAATACCACCGTTTCCAGTCTGCGCTCGCTCATACTCCCGCCGATTTTAGATTACCCACGCAAAAAAAGAAACTACAAAAAACACCGATCTGAATTTATCCTCGCCGCGTTAATCCCCCTCCAACCGCCAACGGTCCGTCATCCTGGGAGAGGCCGAAGGCCGCGATAAGTGAATCTGTGTCTAATAATTCTCTCTGCGTGCTCTGCGGCCTCTGTGGCTAATCCTTAAGTAACTGAAGGCATATTTGCGACCAGGTCTCCAAGGAATCCCGCACCTCTCGCAGCTCGGCGGGCGTCATAAACGTCATCTGCGTAATCACCTGTTCCCGCCTGGTGACATCCGGCGAATCCAGAGCCCAGTGGTGCACAACTCCCAAGTGCACGCTTCCGACCTCGTTGGAATCGTCGTTGAGCAGGGCAACAATGCTGTCGGTGTGCGTGGTTTCCACTGATACTTCCTCCGCAACTTCACGCTGAACGGCGGTAAGATAATTTTCGTACAAGTAAGCAAACAAAGAGCTGTTATCAGCATCAATCGGATTTATATGGCCGCCGATGCCGATGGACCTGTTGCCCATAAGCCGAGCTTCCCCGGCCCGCTTGCCTCGCACGTAGCTCAGATACCTGCCCTCACAGCTCATAAGCACGTAGGGAATAAGCTGCTTGAACGATGGATCTTTCTCCGCCGCTGAGCGGGCCATAAAGCGCGGAACGCCCGGAACAAAGAGCTTGTCGAGATATCGCTGGACGTCAAAGACCAGTCCCTGGAACATCCCCGCCTCTTCAACTACCTTCCGCTCAACAACCAATACCTGCTCTTCCAAAGTCACGCTGCTACTCCGTGTTCGTTAATCTATGTAGGGTGCGATTTTTCGCACCACTTCAATTACTACCTGACTTCTTCTATCACCATTGCCACGAACTTCCAGAGAAATCCATTCGAATATGCCGGACTTGGGAGTCTGCTTCGTATCTTTCTGTATATTTCTGTCCCATTTTCCAATCGTCAATCACTCGTTTCTGTTTGGCCCGATATTCATGGTCATAATGTTCGAGACTTAGCAAAAATAGATCGGCGCAGTTGGAAGACTCTACATAGATTGCTATCCACGGTTCGGCTGCGAATGCCTTGCAGGCGTCAAGGGCTTTTTGTCTATCGTTCTTCTCTTTCTGGTACGAGAATATACTAACAGAGGAGGTCTCGGTACCTTTTACCCTTGTTCTGGACTTCACCGAAATACCGAGGCGCTTCCCTGTCTGTGAATTGTAGGCAAGAACATCAATCCCGGTATGATCGACTATAGTGACCTCGAAACCTGACCGAGACAGCCAATTGCACAAGAGAGCCTCACCCAGATCACCGATTATCTTTTGATGCCGTGTACTCTTTACTATTTCCATGTTGATTCAACCACTCACCACTCACGCCCCGCGGCCTTCGAACAGCCAGGGCGTCAATCGCTCCGTGGCGTGGATCGCATCGGCGTTATCTTTATTCGGGATAATAAAGTGCTCCGGCACCGGGAACCGCGAGCAAAGCAGCAGCGACTCCCTGGCGACGTCCTCGATTACCGACTCATTGTCGATATTCTCTACAACTCTCTTGATAAAGGCCGCAATCTGCTCGGCCTCCGGCTCCTTCATACCGCGGGTCGTAATAGCGGGCGTGCCGA
>CAYGZM010000058.1:0-22052 GCA_964354365.1 uncultured Pirellulales bacterium | reverse complement strand
CTCAAGCCGGGCATTATAGGTTCGCTGGGCGTACGTCGCGACAAGAAGAGCATCATGCTCATCTCGAAGCTTCTCGGCGACTCCGACATCCAAGTCGCCAAGGCCGCGGCCCAATCGCTGGGTCTGATCGGCACGTCGGCTGCGGCCAAGGAACTGAGCAAGTTCGCGAAGAAAGCATCTGCCAACATGAAGATGCCGGTAGCCGACGCCTGCCTGGTCTGTGCCGAGCAGTTGCTGGCCTACGGTGAGAAGTCCGAGGCAGTGGCTTTGTACAATGAGCTCAAGGGCGATGACCAGCCCACGCGCGTCAAGGCTGCCGCCATGAAAGGTATTCTGACCGCTGCAACCAAGAAGTAACGCTGCACAATAAGCAAACAGATGATTCAAAGAAGAAGCCTGCACCGCCACTATGTCGGTGCGGGCCTTTCGCGCTTGTCAAGCATGCATGGGACCGTGACGACGTCCGATCTATCCTATTGAAATACAAGTGTTTACCTGCCTGGACTTCTCAGTCGCACTTTCGTTCGTTTTGTGCTGCAATCACACTCACAAATAGAGTGTCCACCTGCCTTGGAGGAGGTTTGACGGGCCTGATGAATGAGAACCTCAACATCATCACCTATGCTGTTAAATTGATCATCAAAGCGACGCTGCTGGCGGCTCGGTTCGCAGGACGAGTCCGCAAGCGAAGCCTCAAACGCCTTCGCCCCCCTCTGTCCTACATGCCGTCTTTTCAAAGAGCATTCATTGGGTTTGTACCGAATTCTTAGCGGTCCGATGCCCGCTTGACAAACACAACCTGTCCTGCGGCTTTGTCCAGTTCCACTACGTCTTCGAGCACGGGCGACATACCCCATCTATTCGAACAACGACGTGCTAATATAGCGCTCGGCTGTATCAGGTAGTATAACTACAATCAGTTTGTCGGCGTTTTCTTTGCGTTTGGCCACTTTAACTGCAGCCGCTACCGCTGCCCCGGATGATATGCCGGCAAAGATGCCCTCTTCTTTAGGTAGGCGTTTTGCCATATCGAGCGCCTCTGTGTTGGTTATCCGGATCACTTCGTCAACGACTTTTCGGTTCAATACATCCGGTACGAAGCCGGCTCCAATGCCCTGAATCATGTGTGGGCCCGGTCTGCAACCTGAAAGAACCGCCGAATCGGCTGGCTCAACTCCTATACTCTTGGCAGACGGTTTTCGAGACTTGAGAACCTCGCCGACGCCGGTAATAGTCCCGCCGGTGCCTATGCCTGCAATGAATATGTCAACTTGCCCTTCCGTATCTTTCCATATCTCCTCAGCGGTTGTTTCTCTATGAATCTGAGGATTAGCGGGGTTTTGAAACTGCTGCGGCAGGAAGGCACGGTCGAGTTTCTCTACGATTTCGTTCGCCTTGTTCACGGCCCCGGTCATTCCTTCTTCGGCAGGCGTGAGCACCAGTTCGGCGCCGAACAACTGCAGTATCTTTCTTCGCTCGATTGTCATGGACTCCGGCATGGTCAGTATCAGCTTGTAGCCCTTGGATGCCGCCACCCACGCAAGCGCAATACCGGTATTGCCGCTTGTCGGCTCGACGAGGGTATCGCCCGGCCTGATCTTGCCTTCTCGCTCCGCCGCCAGTATCATACTTACGCCGATACGATCCTTGACGCTGCCGGCGGGATTGAAGAACTCCAGTTTGCCTGCTATCTTTGCATAACAGCCCTTCGCAATCTTGTTCAACCATACCAAGGGGGTTCGCCCGACAAGGTCCGTCATATCATTTGCAATATTCATACTCTACACCTTCTAAAGCTTTCCTACAAAACAGGTTCATGTGCGATTACTTCTCTCGACGCACCCTGAGACAGCAGTGGTCGCCGTTATTCTTGATCTCCAAAACCTCCTGACCCTGCTGAGCGAGACTCTCCGGCACGTTCCTCGCAGGCTCGCCGAGGTCGAGCAAAACTTCCAGAATATGGCCCACAGGGGTCTTTTCAAGCTCTATCTTGGCTTTGACGAAGTTCAGGGGACACGCAACGCCGCGCAGGTCAACAGTGCGGCTCTCGCTTTCGGTGTCTGGTTTGGCAGGACCGGCTGCATCTGCGAATAGCTGGGCCCTAAAGTTGAGACCGGCATCGAGCGAAAGGAAAAGCTCTTCTACCCGGCTCACCAAACCCTCGACCTGCGGCGTCAACTCGCTAATCCACTCTCTGACACCCATGCGCCATTCAATCGTCTCGTCAAGCAGTTGCTGCGTCTGAGGCGCAACCCAGCAGGGTTCGATGAGATACTTCTTAAAGGCGGCGAATATCTCCCTGTCCTTTGTCGGCTCAAGTCCGAATATGATGAGCAAGGCCCTCGCCGCCGCCACTGCGGCCCTGTACAGACTGCCGTCCTTTTCTCTGCCCTGCTGCCCCGCAGCCGCCTTGATTGCTGCTTTAGCTTCGTCAATGTCCACGTTCATAACGTCCATCACGCCGGCCCCACATTCGCCCGGACCCCTGCCAGCGAGTGAAAATGGCTCGCTGGTGCCGTAATCGCAGAAGTATTCATCAGGATATTTCTCGCTTGCAGTATTGCTATATCGCCGAACAAGCTCCTCGAGCTGCGGCCCACCGGTTGCATCGGCTGCAAACGCTTCAGCCAGAAGCTCAGGTATTATCTTGCCCGGCACCGTGCCGATTCTCTCAGCCAGACGTGTGTCGCCCTCCAGCACCCTGGCGCCCGCGAAAACGTCATAACACGGCATCAGCTTGCCGCTAACTCTCTTGGCAACGCCCTGGAGCCCTATGTCGGCTATGTAGTGGTTGGCGCAAGAGTTGGGGCAGCCGCTGATCCTTATCGTGGTATCGGCTCTCTGTGCCGAGCGCCGGCTCCGGCGCAGCTTGCACCTGATCGCATCAGCCAGACCTCTGGAAAGGCATAATCCTAATTTGCAGGTTGCGGCTCCGGTGCAGGCGACGATCTGCGGCTCGCCGTTGCTGATTACATCGACGCTGAGACCCAGCAAAGCGGACATGGCTTTCTCAACGTTCCGGCCCGGCACCGATGTGATCAGGATGTTCTGTAATTGCGTGGTTCTCACCAGGCCTTGACCAAAATCTTCGGCAACATAACCTACCCTGACCAGGTCATCCGCCGATATGTCACCGAGATTCAGCCTGAGAAGTATCGTGTACAAGCCGTTCGTTTTTTCAGTCAGCACATTCCGCCCAAAATCCAAGCCGCCGCCGTCGGCGGAACAGCCCCCCGCTTCAAACCTCGATGCCATATCTCGCACCTGCGGGATGCCGCCCCAGAGGCCCTGCTCCAAAAGCCGTGTACGTTCGGCTTTGTAGAGCCCGACGAATTCTTCCTCGCCAACTCTCCTTAGCACATACCGCAACCTCGCCTTGTGTTTGTTTGACCTGTCACCGTTTCTGTCAAACACTCTTCTGACGGCTTCGGCAACCTGCAGGACCTCGTCATCAGTGATGAAGTCCTCGATCTTCACAGCCACCGCAGGATTGGAGCCTAATCCTCCCCCTGCATAGACTGCGAAACCTTTCACTCCGCCTTTGACGTGCGCGAAGAATCCAAGGTCGGCCACGGAGGCAAAGGCGCAGTCGGCCGAGCAGCCCGAAAAAGCTATCTTGAATTTTCTCGGAAGATTATAAGAGCTCTTAAACTGAAGGAGGTATTCCGCTGCGGCAATCGCGTACGGCGCCACGTCGAAATTCTCCTTCGGGCAGACGCCCGCCCGCGGGCACGCCGTTACATTGCGAACCGTATTGCCCCCGCCGCCACGCGATGAAAGCCCCACATCGAGCAGGCCCTCAAGCACATCGGGAGTATCTTCAATGCCGACTTCGTGAATCTGAATGTCCTGCCTGGTTGTAACGTGAATGATTCCATTGCCGTAGGTCTTGCTCAGCTTGGCGATTCGCTCAAGCTGGTATGGCAGCACAAGTCCCGCGCCTATGCGTATGCGAACCATATATTTGCCCGCCGCCCTTTGCTCGTAAATACCCATCGGCACCCGATAAGCCTTGAACGATATCGGCTTGGTCTCGCCCCGCAGAAAATTTCCAACGGCTTCTCGATACCCCAACACGTCCTGCCTGACCGGTTCCGGCAAACGCAGCAGCGGCTCTTTTTTCGTACCCATCTTCACTCTTTCCAAAATCTCACACGCATCGGCATCATTGCATTGTCTCCAATCTCAATCGCCTTCACTTAACGTTCAGTCGGCCCCGGCTTGGAAGACCGTATCTATGAACAATAGTCAAGACCGCCGAGCGCGAAATCCAGCCTGGGTTTATGCCGAGATGACCTTCGGGAATGGGAACCCCTAACTCGGAGAAATAGTCCTCCCAGGCGGACAGAGTTGCACCACTATCGGGGTCCTTGAATGTCATCGGCTGTAACAGAAATACGGGATTTCCGTCGTTAGCTCGCATAAAGACTTCATAAGCAAGTTCAGAGCAGTAATATGCCCGATTGCCGATTTCAAACGCCTTGTCGTAGGGTCTTCCCTTCAGGGCAATGGCTTCTTCAATCGCACGCGGTATCAACCTTCGGTAAGGCTCCTTCAGCCTGCCGACCACGACTTTGGGCCGGCCTTTCGTATCCAGACTTCGTCGGAGAAAAGTCTGCAACTCTGTCGCCTCTATGCCGCTTGACACAGCCTCGATCACAACGAAGTCATCTTTGGCGTCTCTTGCGGCAATGCCGATATGTGAGAAATTCGCCTCTTTGTATCCTGCTGTGACTTTTTCTATCGCACTGCAAAGGGCGCCGCAGTCGAGGTCCTGAAAAAGCAAATCTCCCGGTTGAAGCGAAAAGCCGGGCTCCTTACGAAGGGCGCCCTGCGTGCAGCCCAAAATGACCGGGCTGATCGAGAACAGCAGTAATACCCGTCCAAGAGCAAGCATAAAGCCTCTGGTTACCAACATCTACTTCTCCAGAATCCTCAGAGGCACTTCGGTTATCCCGCCGTTTTCAAGAGCAAATCCCTTAACGACAGGACCATCCGGCTCCCCCAAGGAAATAATCACATACAAAATGTCCGGCGTAAGCGCCAGCCGAACATCCTCCGCCGAAAGCCTGGCCGCCGTAGCCGGATGGCTGTGATATACAGCCAGCATCTCAAGGCCGGCTGCGCGGATATCCTTCGCCACGGCAAACTGCTCCTTCGGCCCCATCATAAAGTGGTCGCATCTCTGCTCGGAGTTCGTCATCTTGTAGAGCTTCCCGACTCTCCCGCACCTGCCGGCGAGAATTCCGCACGCCTCCATCGGCGCTTCATCTGCGGCCTGCTTGAGCATTTGATCGAAAATGTCTCTTGGTATCGCTAATTCTAACATTTGCAGTTCTTCAGGTCGCATACGGTTCGGGCATCAGGCTCGTCCTCAAGTTCGGTTATCTCCGGGTTCGTGCCGCAAAGCGGGCAATTCGGATTACGCTTCAAGCGTATCTTACGAAACGTCATACTCAGCGCGCTGAAAGTAAGCAGCTCGTTTGTCAGCAGCTCGCCGATCCCCAACAGATACTTTATGGCCTCCGTCGCCTGTAGCGAGCCAATCACCCCGGCCAGCACGCCGAGCACCCCCGCCTGCGAACAGGAAGGCACTGACCCGGGAGGCGGCGGAGAATTGAAAACGCAGCGATAGCAGGCCGTTTGGGCCGGCAGCACCGTGATCAACTGGCCGTCAAACCGAAGTATCCCGGCGTGGGAGAATGGAACCCTCTCGAAATAACAGGCGTCATTAATCAGAAACTTCGCCGCAAAATTGTCCGTCCCGTCCAATACAAAATCGTACTCTCGGATGACTTCTCTGATGTTGTCTGCCTTGGCCCACTGTCGGTAGGTCTTCACAGTGACATCAGGGTTCACCGCCAGAATCTTGTCCCTGGCCGAAGCGACCTTTTCGGCGCCGACGTCGTCAGTATGATGAATTATCTGCCTCTGAAGATTCGTAAGATCCACCCTGTCCGCATCGACTATGCCGATTGTCCCGACGCCCGCAGCGGCCAGATACAGCGCCGCCGGCGAGCCTAAACCGCCCGCCCCTATGATCAACACCTTCGATGAAAGCAGTTTCTCCTGCCCGGAGCCGCCAACTTCTTCGAGTATTATGTGCCGACTGTAACGTTGTATCTGCTGCTCATTCAGTGCCATGCCCGCCTCCCATAAAGTAAAGGAACTCCACTTTGTCGCCTTCTTCGAGGATTCTCTGCTCAAACTCCGCCCTTTTCAGTATCTGGCCGTTCAGCTCAACTGAGACCATTTCCGGCATTTTCACCTCCTGTTCAACCAAGAGCTTGCTAACCGTCAGATTCTCGCTGAAGGTGCTTTCTTTACCGTTTACAACAAGTTTCATTTCACATCCTCGCTACTTCTCTGTATGGCTTGTTCAAAATCGTCTCTGATGTCCTCGAAGTCCTCAATCCCAACCGACACCCGTATCATGTCTTCGCTCACACCCATCTTCTCCTTCGCCTCATCGGTGAATTCGTGAAATATCGTCGAAGCCGGATGGATAACAAGGGTCTTCACATCGCCGAGATTCGCCAGGTTCCTGGCAAGCTTCAGTGAATCGATGAACCTAAAGGCCCTCGTCTTGTCGCCGAGGCCGAACGTCAACAGTCCGCCTGCCCTGCCGCCGAATAACTTGCGGACCCTGCTGCTGAATTTGCTCCGTGCCAGGCCGGGATAGTTCACCCAGCTAACCTTCGGATGGTCCTGCAGATATTCCGCCAGTCTCGCGGCGTTTTCGCAGTGCCTGGCCATTCTGGGCGGCAGGGTTTCCAGGCCCTGCAGCATCAGAAACGAATTCATCGGCGCCGGGCAGCCGCCGAGGTCGCGATGAATCAGGTTGCGCAGATGCGCAAGAAAGGCCAGTCTTCCGGCCCTTGCGGACAATCTTCTTATATCTTCAAACGGCCCTGCCGACCAGTTGAAGTTGCCCGTATCGACTATCGCCCCGCCAATTGCCGTGCCGTGCCCATTGATGAACTTCGAGGTCGAATGGACCACGATATCGGCGCCGAATGCCCCCGGCTTGATTAGAACGGGTGTCGTAACCGTGTTGTCCACAATTAAAGGTATATTCGCCCGATGGGCGATCTGCGCGATAGCAGGTATGTCAGGCACATCCATACGCGGATTGCCGATGGTCTCGATGAAGACCAGCTTCGTCTTATCGTCTATGGCTTTTTCAAACTGTGCGGCGTCAGCAGCATCAACCAGCTTGGTCTCCACTCCAAACCGCCCCAACGTACTCTCGAAAAGCGATATGGTGCCTCCGAATATCCCCGTTGCGGCGATTATCCGTTCGCCCGTCCTGACCAGACCCATTACAACCGATGCAATTGCGGCCATCCCGCTGGAAGTAGCAATGCAGCCGATACCGTCTTCAAGCAGGGATAGTCCGGCCTCAAGAGCGGTAGTAGTTGGGTTTGCCATCCGCGTGTAGATGTATCCGGGCGCTTTGCCGGCGAAAACGTCGGCCAGCTCCGCGGCGGTCTTGTAAGCGTAAGAGACCGTCTGGTAGATTGGCGCTGCCGTCGCTCCGGTGTAGCTGTCGCCGCTGAAAGAGCCATGTATGGCCAATGTATTGGTTTTCATTGGGATCCCTATTTTCGCTCGGTTAGCAGTTATATCTGATAGTTAAGCAGGGGTTTTGTGTGGATTCCGCACTCGCCGCCGCATTTGCTTGTCCCGATCCACCTGCCGGCCCGCTCGTCAGCTCCTTGGGCAATTGTCGTGCAAGGTAAGCATCCGAGAGACCTGTAGCCCTTCAGGTACAACGGATTAACACGCACGCCGTGCAGCGCCAGATACTGCCAGACCTCCCGTTCATACCAGATCAGGATGGGATTGAGCTTAATCAGGCCCTTGTCCAGCTCCTGTATCTCCGTAAAGTCCGTACGTGTCCGCCCCTCGGTGCAGCGAAGACCCGTAACCCAGCAGGCGACGTTCATCTCTTTGACGGCTTGGCGTGTCGGCCTGACCTTGAGTATCTCGCAGCACTTGTCAGGGTCGGTGGCATACAACTTGTCCGGGATTTCCTCATCGTTGCTAAAGACTCTGAGTTCCGGGTACTTCGCCACTTCCTCGGCCATAAACTGCTTGGTCTCCGCCGGCTTGAACCTCGTGGTTATGATAAAACCGCGAATATCCGGGCTGACCCGTTTGGCCAGGTGCCACACGGCGCTGGAATCCTTGCCCAGGCTGTTGGCCACTACCAGCCTGTCTCCAAATTCCTTGTAAGCCCGATCAATCAGCTCCAACGAGCGGTTGACCTTTTCTGCAAAATTCAGGCTCTCCACCAGTTCTGCAACATTTTCTGCAACTAAATCTTCCAGTGCCACTTTTGTCTCCTTATTATTTGCTAAATCACATAGTCCGCGACAAAAATTTGCGGGTTTTGCAGTTTTATGAATACGCTTTCACGGTTCTGCAAACCAAGTTCGAGATAACGATTCCTGTTGAGTTCAGCTTCGACAAATTCGCCATTGTCATGTCTTTTGAGCTCGATCCGCACCGTAGCCCCGGCGGTGCTGATATGGGTAATCTGTGCCAGAATGGCAAATTCGTGGTCTTGCTGCCGGGAGACTTCTATATCATGAGGCCGGACGTATGCAACAACGGGCGTTCGCTCCGTATGGCCGTCTCTTGAGCTGGCCACTTCTAAATCCCCTATACACACCCTTCCATTATGAACTCTTCCGCGAAACAGGTTGACGTTGCCGAGGAAGTTGCAAACAAAAGAACTGGTGGGCTGATGATAAACCTGCTCCGGCGTGCCTTCCTGCTCTATTCGTCCGGCGTTCATCACTGCGATTCTGTCGGCGACCTCCAAAGCCTCTTCCTGGTCATGGGTGACGAATACGCTGGTAATAGACATTTCGTCATGTAGCCGTCTAAGCCATCGCCTCAATTCTTTTCGAACTTTCGCATCAAGAGCACCAAAAGGCTCGTCGAGCAAAAGGATATTGGGCTCGACCGCCAGCGCACGGATCAAAGCGATGCGCTGTCTTTGCCCGCCGGAAAGTTGCGATGGATAGAGATTTGCCGCTTGTTCCAGTTGCACAAGTTTTAACAAATCAAACACCCTGCGTCGGATTTCATCTCTTCCAGGACGCATTTTACGAGGACGAACCCTCAGCCCGAAAGCGACGTTCTCAAATATAGTCATGTGCCTGAAAAGGGAATAGTGCTGGAACACGAAGCCCACTTGTCTTTCGGCGACGCTCCGATTACTTATATTATCTCCATGGAAGAATACCGGGCCGCTGCCGAGGTCGGGGATTTCCAGTCCGGCGATTATCCTCAACAACGTCGTCTTGCCCGAACCGGACGGCCCCAGCAGTGCGACCAGCTCTCCGCTGGGAACATACAAGCTCACGTTCGCAAGAGCGCTGAAATTGCCGAATGTCTTGCTGACGTTATTGATTTCAATACTCATATCGGCCTGCCTCCTCTCTCAGCCCTTGAGCATTTAGACGGCTCATCAGCGAATTTCCACTCAATTACGCTTTTTGCCGCCAGTGTGACCAGCGCCAATATGGTCAACAGCGACGCCATCGCGAAGGCGGCCACAAAGTTATACTCGTTATAAAGTATCTCCACGTACAGCGGTATCGTATTGGTTTGCCCCCGAATGTGCCCCGAAACGACCGAAACAGCGCCGAATTCACCCATTGCTCTTGCATTGCAGAGAATCAGGCCGTACAACAAGCCCCACTTTATGTTGGGAAGAGTTATTCGAGTGAACATGCGCCATCCGCTGGCGCCAAGCACAAGGGCGGCCTGTTCCTCTTCCGTTCCCTGGGACTGCATCAATGGTATTAACTCACGTGCGATAAAGGGGAACGTTACAAATACGGTTGCCAGAACGATTCCGGGCGCTGCAAAAATGATCTTTATATTGTGCTCCGCCAGCCACGCGCCGGCCCAACCGTGCAAACCGAAGAGCAATACGAAAATCAGTCCTGATATTATGGGGGAAACCGCAAACGGCAAATCAATCAAAGTAGTCAGGACACTTTTGCCCTTGAAGTCAAATTTAGCTATGGCCCATGCCGCGGCGACGCCGAATATCAAATTGAGAGGCACGGCTATGCCCGCCGTTGTTAGAGTGAGACGGATAGCTGCCCTCGCATCCGGGTCGCTGAAAGATCGCAAGTATGCCCAAAGTCCTTTTCTAAGCGCTTCGACAAAGACCGCCGCCAGAGGGACAAAAAGAAACAGCCCCAGAAAGGCCAAAGCCACGCCCGTGAGAACCCACCGAACACATCGGGACTCGCCAACCGCGCCGGCGGTGTTTGGATTACTCAAAATTGCGGCACTTTGCATCGACATTCGAAAACCCTTGCTAAAACTGATACCTTCCGGCCCGCCTTTGTAACGTGTTTATTATGAACAGCAGAACAAACGATGTTATCAGCATTACAACTGCAATAGCGGCAGCGCCGGCATAATCATATTGTTCAAGCTTGGTGATAATCAGCAGCGGCGTAATCTCTGTCCGCATCGGCATATTGCCGGAAATGAACACTACGGAGCCGTACTCGCCAATGGCTCTCGCAAAAGCCAAGGCAAATCCCGCCAACAGCGATGGGGCAAGTTCCGGCAGAATTACCTTCCTGAAAATTTGAGGAGGGCTCGCTCCCAAACTTGCTGCTGCTTCTTCTGCTTCCTTGCTCAAATCCTGCAGAATGGGCTGGACCGTGCGTACCACAAACGGCAGCCCTATAAACGTCAGAGCGACTATTACCCCGAGTCGCGTATAAGCAACTCTTATACCCAATTGGCCCAGCCATCCGCCCATCCACCCATTTGGAGCATAGACGGCGGTAAGGGCTATTCCTGCAACCGCAGTCGGCAATGCGAAAGGCAAATCAATCAAAGCATCGATGAATCGTTTGCCGGGAAGACGATATCTCACAAGCACCCAGGCGACTAATAAACCGAAAACCACATTTATCATCGCAGCGATGAAGGAAGCACCAAAACTCAGGCGGTAAGAAGCCAGAACGCGAGGATGGGTAATGGTGGCCCAAAATTGCTCCAAAGTCGAACTTCCCGCTGAGGCAAATACCGCGGCCAGAGGTATCAGAACAATTAAGCTCAGATACAACAGCGTATATCCCAGGGCTAATTCGAAGCCGGGAAGTATGCTATGTTTTTTTAATGAATACGACAAGGCAATCACCTTTTCTCTGTTTAGCCGTGACCTCACCGGTGCACGGAAATCCTGGACCGGCGAGGCCGAATTCATCTTCAGACCGCTATTTTTCCACCTGATAGATTTGGTCGAAAACGCCTCCATCGGCAAAATGGGTCTTTTGAGCCTTTTGCCAACCGCCAAAAACCTCATCAATGGTAAACAGACTCACCTTTGGAAACTGGCCGGCATATTTCTCCGCCACCGATTTTAATCGCGGACGATAATAATGCCTGGCAACAATTTCCTGTCCTTCTTGCGAATAAAGATATTCCAGGTACGCTTGTCCCAGCGCTCGCGTGCCGCGTCTGTCCACTACTTTGTCAACAACCGCAACCGGCGGCTCCGCAAGTATGCTGACCGACGGCACAACTATCTCGAATTTGTCTTTCCGTAATTCATTGACCGCCAGAAAGGCCTCATTCTCCCAGGCCAAAAGGAGGTCGCCGATTCCCCGGTGAACAAATGTAGTCAGTGAACCGCGGGCGCCGGAGTCGAGAACGGGGACATTATTGAACAGTCTCGTCACAAATTCCTTTGCTCGCTGGTCGGCGCTCTGATTCGCATCGGTCTTATAGTGCTTCAGTGCATAACCCCAGGCCGCCAAGTAATTCCAGCGGGCGCCTCCCGAGGTTTTGGGGTTGGGTGTTATCACGGAAATTCCGGGCCTGATAAGGTCGCCCCAATCCTTGATGTTCTTGGGGTTGCCTTTGCGCACCAGAAAAACAATGGTCGAAGTGTAAGGGGCGCTGTTATAAGGTAATCTGGATTGCCAGTTTTTGCTGAGCAGATTTCCCTTTTCGACAATGGCATCTATATCGTAGGCCAGCGCCAACGTAACGACATCACCTTCAAGCCCATCGATAACAGATCTGGCCTGCTTGCCTGAGCCGCCGTGCGACTGGTTGATAGTTACCTTTTGGCCGAGCCTTTTCTGCCACTCTCGTGCAAACGCTGCGTTGAATTCCTGATAAAGCTCCCTTGTCGGGTCGTACGAAACATTCAAGATCGCAACTTCCTTTGCCGCCTGGGCTTGCCGAAACAGACCAGAGACCGCAAGAACAGCAATTGCAAGAACAGCAATTAACGGTAAAAGCATCTTTTTTAGAAGCATCTTGTTTTCCTTTGTACCGGGTAACCTCATTCAACTGTCTAAGAACTGACCTGACTGCGTATCAGGATCGCTCGTTCGTTTTCGCGGCCAGCTCGAGTCGCCGTGTCATAATCCAGGCAATGGCAAAGGTGACCACTGTCCCCCCTGCACGCCGGGTTATGGCCTTGGCTATGCTCCTGATATGCAATTCCACCAGTTTCTGCTCCAGCGATATAAGTATTCCTATGGTAATACTCGGATTACCCACCAAAAAAACGCAACCTTCACGCAATCCTATCTTATCCGCCTAAATGCAATAGTTGGGAACGCGACGATCTCTCCTGGCTCGTTCAAATTCAACAAGCTCAGCAAAGGTTCTCGTCGAGCAAACGCGCGAAACAGCATCGCTTACTTCCCGCCAGAACTCGTTGAATGCCTCGCTCCCCAAAAGGGCTGCATCTTTCGCAGATATTGTTGCATCTGGAACGAACGAGATCGAACCCTGGATATGCTCGATAACTTCTGCGACGGTCAAATCCTCAGCAGCTCGCGCCAACATATACCCGCCAACCTTGCCTCGGCGGGACTCGACGAGTCCTGCGTGTCGCAGTTCGTTAAGAATCACCTCTAAGAACCTCGGAGGTATGTTCTGAGCGGCAGCGATCTGGTGAATCTTGATCGGATGGCTGTCGTCCCGCATTGCCAGCTCAAAGACCGCCCTCAATGCATATTCACATTTTCTTGATAATCTCATCATAACATCTATCTTGACTATGCCAATCGAAATACTATTATATACGCTGAAATGTTCATAGTCAAGAGCTTTTCCCGGAAAAATCAAAAAATTTTTGAGAGGCTGGGTCTGCATGCCTGTGACCCCAAGATAGAGGAGGCCACGTTGAGGCTGTTGGGTGCTTAATCACATCGCTCGGCCCTGATTTGGTCAAGGATTTCCTGTCCGCCGGCAGCCAGCAGTTCCTGCGCAAGCTGTTCGCCGGCGGTTAGGGCCTGGTCTAAGGGAGCGGTTATTGAGCGTTTGATGTGTTTGTCGCCTTCGAGGTCCGATATCATAGCATAGATTGAGATATTCCCGCCGTTAATCTCTGAATAGACCCCCAATGGTATGCTGCACCCGCCGGAAGATTGGCGCGGGGCGGCGGCTCCGTCCCCGGTAGAAGCTCGCACGGTCCGTCCAAGGGGTGTCTGGCTGGTCTGGGAGTGCTGTTCGTGGGCCACCAGGGAGATGTGTTTCCGTGCGGGTATCTGCCTGTGAACTGCGGAAGCATCCTCGAAACGAGGCTTGCCGATATATGGCATAAGAGCAAGGATTTGGCGAGGATGCGCGACAGCGAAAGTCTTGAAGGCAAGTGCGGCCTCTGCGGGTACAGACAAGTCTGCGGCGGATGCCGCGCCAGGGCGTATGCCGCAACGGGCAACTACATGGCCGAGGAGCCGTTTTGTGCGCATATTCCGCCCCAGGCGGCGACCGAAAGTTGATAGTGAAACCTCTCATTGTCTGACTACTACCGCATTTCGCAAGTTCCGCGACTATACCGTCATTTCGACCGAGCGAAGCGAGCGGAGAAATCTATTCAAACAGCTAAATTCCCTTTACCTTATAGTCGTCCCATTTATGAAACGCGGTGCTATTACAGCCCCGGGATACTCTTCAAAAAATTCCCCGCACTCGACTATATTGCCGGATAGCTGTCCGGCAGACAGTGAAACCCTATTTGGGCGCAGAAAAAGGCGATTTTCAAAACGTTAGCCTTCAATACGATAAACCCAGTGACCCACCCGTAACTGACCGGTTACACTTTTTCGGACTTTCTTCTTGACATTGGCCCCTGATTATGTTCTAAGTACAGTAGCCCAATGTGAGAGGCGTATCACCCAATCATGTCGCACGGCAGCTTGGGATTTTTGCAGGAGATATTTTTGCAGAAAGGGGTAGAAAAGATGAGACGGCCATGTATGTTTTCTATAGGTGTGGGGATGATTCTTTCGCTAATTGGAGCACCCATCGAAGGTGATGTTATTATTCAACAGCTTAATGCTCCAACAGACTTAGATCTATCTGGGAATATTGTCTATGCCATCAATTTTGGCAACAATGGGAGTCCCACTGTTGGTGGAGTTGTCTTCTCTCAGGATCAAGACTACCCCGCCATAACTCTTAATATCACAGGTGAGGGACTAGCAACCTGGTGGGGTCCGCCTCCGGGGACAGGAGATGCTGGACTTAATCAGTTAATGAATGGTCTCGCGTATAGATATGGTACACCTCCTGCTGAAATCTCAGTCAATGCTGGGGGAATAATTATAGGCACATCGTATCTTCTGCAAATCATAGGTTATGAGCCGGAAAATCAAAGCCGCAACATTGACATTATTGTTGAGAATAATGAAATTGTCACAGGTTACAATCCGATATTTCAACAAGGAGGCGTTGTTGGAAAAGGCGGTTCTGTAATAAAATACGACTTCATTGCTGCGGACCCCATTCTGAATATTCGTATGTTGTCCGATGGAAGTGCCTGTGCGATTAGCGGTTTTGTTTTAACTGAAATCCCCGAACCTGCCACCCTTTCCCTCCTTGCCCCCAATCGCGGTGGGGTTTTAACCGCTGGCAGTGCATATACAATTGGCTGGTCAAGCACGGGCTCTATAAGCGATGTGACAATTGAGTATTCCAGCAATAACGGTGCAAACTGGACATCAATTGATACCGTGCCCAATACCGCCTCATATCAGTGGGTTATTCCGGCAGAGAATTCAAATCAATGTCTTATACAGATTAGCGCCGCAGACAACCCTGATGTGTATGATATAAGCGATGCTGTTTTTACGATTTTTGAATGCCGCTTAAGATCACCAGCCGATTTGAATGGCGATTGTAGGATTGACTTCGCAGACTTTGCTATTATGGCACAGGATTGGTTGCGTAACGGCAATCCGTTTGATGAGAATTGCACCGAATGCCGAGATGCTGGGGATAATTAAAGGTGTCCGCTGCATTTTCTGCGTCTGCCCTTTAATTCTCCTGTTTCTGCCGTATTGCAGCCTCAAAGAGCCGTCATTGGGCATATCGCCCCTTCCCCCGCAAAGAAGCGCGTTTGGGTCATTCGAACATTTGAATTTCGAATCTGCTTAGGATTTCGGATTTGTCGCTCCTTCGTGCCTCGTCCTTCGTCCATCGTTCCACGCCTGTCTGCTGTCTCCTGTATTCTGTCTCCCGTCTCCTGTCTCCTGCCCTCATCCTCTTGTGCCCTTGTGTCTTGTGCTCCTGTGCCCTCAGTCCCTTTCCCCTTCCTGGCCTTTATCGCTGTGGCCAAAAAATCAACCACGCAACATACATTAAATCAGTCTCAATCCGTGTCTAATAACTTCTCCTGCCAATTCGTGTAAAGCTGTGCCATAGGTATCCCTATTTTATTCTTTTCCCCGAGTTCTCTGTGGCTTATACAAATCCGTGAGAATCCGCGAAATCCGTGGTTAAAAATTCACTTGACATCCAACTTCGGATATAGTATAATACTTACCAAACTAAAGGAACTCAATAATGATACTCAATTCTGAACTTCTCTCCAAATTCGTGCTCGTTTGTGAAAATTCGCGGTTAGTCAATTCTCAGCGGCCCAAAACGCCGAAACTCCCTATCCCGCCCACCTTGCCGCACATCGGTCTGTTTTCTGGCGTACTCCTCGCCGATGCACTTCTTCTCTGTAATACAATCTTGTATCTTCTTGTTTTTTATGCACGTTTTTTCTATTGGGCGATCACAACCTCTTTATTATCAATGTGTTATGAGACTTTTTTCCCAGACGAACTTTTTGGTTGCGGCTGAGCGAAGCGAAGCCGCGCTGTGTTCTCTGTGAACTCTGTGGCTGTAACTCAATTATGCAAAACAAAGCCAATGTCAAAATGGGTAAAATGACCATAAGTATAGCAACAATAAAGGCTTATGCCAATAAACAACGAACAATGAACCATGAACGTCATTCAAAACAAACCCAAACAAAGCCAATTCTCCCGCCCCGCAGCGCGATACGACCGACGTGGCGTTGAGCGGTTATCAGGTGTATAATGATGCCGGTCGGCTTGAGTTGATAACGAATAAGGTTTTACAATGATAAACATCAGCAAATTGTACTGTGACCAGGTAACGCCGGGCGATTGGCTTAGGTACGGCAAGCAAGGATCGGGCGAGCGGGCGGGCGAAGTCGTGCCGAAAAGGGCCTCGGACAGACGCCCTATCGTCGTCTGGAACATCACCAGGGCGTGCAATCTCAAATGCGTGCATTGCTACAACGACAGCGGTGCGGGCAAGCCATCCAACGAGGTCTCGACGGATAAGGCCAAGGAGGTCATAGACGATCTGGCCCGGTTCGGCGTGCCATCGGTATTATTCTCCGGCGGCGAGCCTCTGATGCGCCCAGACCTCTTCGAGCTGATCGAATACGCCGTTGGCAAGGGCCTGCGAACGGTTATCTCAACCAATGGGACGCTTATCAGCGAACAGACCGCCGCCAAGATCAAGGAGCGAGAGGTTTCGTATGTGGGCATCAGTCTCGATGGTATAGGGCCTATCAACGACGCATTCAGGGGCGTAGATGGGGCGTTCGAGCGGGCGGTCAAGGGCATAAGAAACTGTCAGCGGGCGGGGGTGAGGATCGGGCTTAGATTAACGCTTACCCAGAGAAACGTTCAGGATTTGGAGGGCCTATTCGACTTTTTCGAGAGAGAGAACATCGAGCGGGCGTGCTTTTATCACTTAGTGCCGAGCGGCAGGGGCGGGGCCATCAGCACCGAGGACCTCACGCATGCCCAGAGCCGCTATGCGATTGAGATGATATTGGCCAAGACCGAACAGTACAAACAGGCCGGCCGCAAGACCGATATTTTGACCGTCGATAATCACGTTGACGGGGTCTATCTATACCTCAAGCTGCTGGAAAAGGACCTCGGGCGGGCCGAGAACGTCTGGAAACTGCTGACCTGGAACGGCGGGGGATTGTACAGCAGCGGAGTGGGAATCGGGTGCATAGATTTTAACGGCAACGTGCACCCCGACCAGTTCTGGTGGCATTATGATTTGGGCAGCGTCTATAAGAGGCCCTTCAGCGAGATATGGACGGACACCGATGAGCCTCTGCTCAAAGGTCTGAGGGACCGAAGGGCGCATATCAAGGGCCGATGCAGGTTGTGCAGGTTCTTCGATGGCTGCGGCGGGAGCCTGCGAGTCCGGGCCGACTTGCATTTCGGCGACCCCTGGGCCCCGGACCCTGCCTGCTACCTCACCGACAAAGAAATCGGCCTCGACGAAGAAAAACAAAGAGAACTGCAACAAACAAACGAAGTATTCGAAATGCCCGAATAAGTTAGTATTCTGGAAGAATAGATTTCCGTTCCGGGCTCTTCGCTTCGCTACGTGTCTCCGCTGCGCGATGCTGCGCATCGCTCCGGTCGAAATGACGCGGTAGTAGCGTGACTTACGAAACGCTGCACTATGTCGGCAGCAGTTCGGCGGGGACGTTGTGTTCGGTTGCCTCATCGAGGGTTGGCTGGCCGAGGCAATAGACTTTTACGCCGGGCGGTATGGACTTGTACCGCCTCATAAACACTCGAACCGTCGAGGCGCTGGTGAACAGTATCCGGTCGATAAAATTAAAATCGACCGGCTCAGGCTCAATATCAACATTCTTATACACAACCACTACTTCGACTTCGGCGCCGGCGGCGGTCAGCTTCTCGAAGAGCACGGGCGAGCCGACTTCGGGCTTGACTAACAGGACCTTTTTGCCTTTGACGCCAACCTTGCCGAACTCTTCGAGCAGGCCGACGCTCGACTCCAGTTTCGGCTGCATGTCCGCCAGAATCCCGAATCCCCTGAGCATCTCGGCGGTGGTTGAGCCAATCGCGGCGACCTTAGCCGAATGAAGTGCGCGGGCATCGAGGCCGATGGCATTTAGTCTCTCGAAGAAGAACTTCACACCGTTTGTGCTCGTGAATACTATCCAGTCGTAGGGAGCAAGGTTTTTGAGCACAGGATCGGCGGTGGTGTAATCCTCAATCGGAACCAGTTTGATCATCGGCCTGTAAACGATGGTGCCAAGGTGCTCGTATTTCTCCGGGTGAGTGCCGGGAAGGAGTATCCTCGGCTTCTTACCGAACCAATCGAGCTTCTCCTGAAGCTCAACGACCTTGCCGACAATGAAGACCGCCGGCTTCCGCAATTTAGCCCTTTGAGCAACCTCAAGGAAATCTTCCAGAGTTCCTTTGATAACTCTCTGGTCGTAGCAGGCGCCCTTTTCAATCGCAGCAATCTTTGTCTTGCTCGGCCAGCCTGCTTTGAGAAGCGAATCGACGATCTTTTTGATATTGGCCACGCCCATTAGAAATATGACGGTTCCCGCATTGGGTATCTCAAGCTCTTCTTCCTCTTTTCGGTGGCCGGTGACTATGGCTACGTTTGAGGTGCAATCTCTATGGGTGGGCGGAATTCCAGCATAGCAGGGAGCGGCCAGCGCACTGGTCACGCCGGGAACGACCTCGAAATCCACGCCGGCCTCGACGCAGGCCTCGGCCTCTTCACCGCCTCGACCGAAGAGATACGGGTCGCCGCCCTTCAGCCTGACGACGATTTTGTTGGTCCGCGCTTTTTCAATCAACAGGTCATTTATCGCGGCCTGCGGCATAGTATGCCGGCTGGCGAATTTGCCGACGGATATTACTTCGGCGGTCGGGGCGGCAAGCTCCAACAGCTCGGCGGGTATGAGGTGATCGTGCAGAATGACATCCGCCCGACATATCAGCCGATACCCTTTGACGGTTATCAGCCCGACATCGCCCGGCCCGGCACCTACGAGATAGACTTTACCTTTTGACATATCGCACTGCGTATAGTAAATAGTCAGTAATCAATAATCAACAATGAAAAGGGTTCTGTATGACCGAGGGGTTGATGTTCATTTCAGAACTGCACTCTAAGTGGCGCAAGGAGCAAGAGTACTACAAAGTCAGAGAGGTTGGGAGCGGCGTTCAGATATTTGTAAAAGATGTCTTGAAATCCCCTGATATCTTCGGGCTGAGGGTCGGCCTTAATTCTACAAAGCGTGAAAACCGACGGGATGAGTTTCTTGAAGAGAAGAAGACAAAAGGATCGTGGCGGGCCGATATTACCATTTTCATAAGTCCGGAGATAATTATTCCCGTTGAGGTAGAAAAGTACGAAAACATTGAGGCGGGCAAGGCGCAGTTATTCCAATACCAAATCGACTTAGAGAAAAAGTACGGAATCCTTACGGACGGATACGCCTGGCGATTCTATATCAATAACGTCTATACGCAATACACTCAGGAAACGCTCTTCAATAAAACGGATATATTCCTGGAGTTCTGGCGGGAGTACATAAAGCCGGAGAAGTACTACCTTTCGTTTTTCGAGGAGCTCGGCCAGTTATCGCTGCTACGAGAAACCGAGCAATTGCCTGTTGAAGAAAACCGGCAGATCTTTTTCGAGGATATCACCAAGCTCATCGATAGCTTTAAGAACAAGCTCGATATAGAGGAATACCTGAAGGATGTGTCCAAGAAAGAGAGGAGCAAGAAGGCGGTTGAGATTACCTACGCTTACATAATCCAGTTCATACTCTACAAAACACTTGTTGACAACGAATTTGACGAGTTTCCGAGCGAATACAAGACTTTGGTGGAGGCGATACACAGTCACTTAAAAGCAAACAGGTTCAAGGACATACTGGGGTGCATCGACCGGATCTCTGCCGGCATATCGAAAAACATCTATCACCCGTTCTCAAAAGAGCAGGAGTTTATACGTGAGAGGCTAATGGAGTTGTATCACAAACCGATGAACGAACTGCACGATGTATCTCCGTGGCTGGATATCTTCGTATTCATAAAGAAGTACAAGTTCGCGGAGGTTCGCAATGAAATCTTCGGGTATATCTATGAGAACTATCTAAAGACACTGTATGAAGACCAGAAGAAGGGGCAGTATTTTACCGACCCTGCCGTCGTGAACTTCATGCTCGAACAAATTGGTTACACCCCTGAAGCTCTGAAAAACAGAATTGGCCCGGAGAAGAACTCGATCTCTCTTATTGATCCCGCCTGTGGGAGCGGGACATTTCTTTATTCCGCTGTCGATACGCTGATAAGGACACTGCGGCCGGGTTCCGAATATCTTGCCAAGAAAGTTGAAGAGCTCGTAAACAAGGACATATTCGGCCTTGACATCGCGGAATTTCCGCTTTACCTCGCGGAAATGAACATCCTTATGCGGATGCTCCCGCTCATAATCAACGAAAAATACAATAATCCGGTAGAGAAAAAGATTAAGGTTTTTAAGACCCGCGACAGCATCGCCGAGTTTATGGATACGGCTCTTCGCAACACGATTCACGATATCGATGTGGCAGTTCAAAAAAACAACGGACAGGGCTATCTTTTTAAGGAAAAATTAGACCTTGGCTACGCAAGTTATGTACGAGACGAAGATGATTTGAAGGAAATGAAGGATAGCTTGGAAAATTGGCCTCGATGCCCACGCCGGCGCTTTGATTTTGTCGTAGCCAATCCACCGTATGTTAGCTATAATGAATCCTCAAAGCAGGGGGTTTTAATTTTTAGACTTATAAGACCGGGTAAGGACAAAAAGGCCGACCTTAATAACATATATGGAGTAAATTTACATAGCATTCCGGCCCGTCGTAAAAAGTACTCTCCGAAACCAAATCTGTATGCTTTTTTCATTGCTTTAGGTCTGGCACTGCTAAAAGATAACGGCAAGATCTGTTACATTGTTCCTCAAACAATTCTGACTGCTGGGGATTTAGATGTTCTCCGGCACCATTTGGCAAAATTTACCACTATTGAAAAAATTATTACTTTTGGCGGTAGGATGTTTATTGGGCGCGGCCTAAAACAAAATAGGCCGGTGGCTACTTCCAGTTTAATTTTTGTGCTAAGGCGGTGCTATCCCGACAAGCGTCATCAGGTAGAGGTAATAAATTGTAAAGATGTGAGCGCCGAAATAGAGACGACCATACAAAACATTCGAGATGGCAGAAAAATTAACAGGAAAAACCTTCTCCAGGGCAAGTTGCTGGAAAGTGTTACTAATTGGAATTTTATTAAACAGGAAAAGTCGTTCCTGGATTTTTATGATATGTACCTGAAAACATCGGAAACCATTTCAATTTATTATAACCATGCTTTAGCAGAACACCAATTTAAGAATCGATTTTATTTCGATGGTAGCTTTAATATTCCAACAAAAGAAATCCAAACAGATAGAATAAGAGATACTGACTATTGGGAAATACCAACTATTAAATCGAGGGGTTTTTTAGCGAGTGTTATAGGGTATTATCCAAAAAATAGAAAGATAAAAATCGCAGAAGGCAGCCAGGGCATGAAAATGCTAAATACCAAATACAAGGTAATCTGGCGCTACGCTAATCCTGATAAATTTCTTTTTATAAAAGGGGAAAACGTCTTTCCGAGATTTCAACAGTTTTGCATAGCTTCTAACTCAAAGGGTGAGATTCTATATCTGTTGTCACTTTTAAATTCCAAGATCACTAATCTCCTAATCGATAGGCTATTGAAAAGCGAAAACGAGAAAGATGTGTTGTTGGGAATAACAGCGATTAAGGAATTTGTCAGAGTGCCTGAAATTACTGAAGATAACGAGTGTGTTAAAGATGAAATTATCAATAGAGCCGAAGAAATGCTTTC
>CAYGZM010000057.1:0-22936 GCA_964354365.1 uncultured Pirellulales bacterium | reverse complement strand
GTTCAGGCTGAATTTGGTACAATTCCAAGTAAGAAACGTATTTAAGAGGAAACTAATATGGAGCGGCTGCTCAATACGATAGCCTGTCCGGCAATAGCACTGCTACTGCTGCTGTGCTTTGTTTCAACAGCCGGCGCAAGAATAATCACCGTCGATGACGATGCCCCCGCCGATTTCAACAACATCCAGGCCGCTATCGACGACGCCAACAACGGCGACACCGTCGAAATCCAGCCCGGCCGATACACCGGCCCAGGAAACAGAGACATCGACTTCAAAGGCAAGGCAATCACCGTCCGCTCCACCGACCCCAACGACCCAAACATCGTCGCCGCAACAATAATCGACTGCGAGGGCAAACAGTCTGTTCCACACCGCGGATTCAAGTTCGTTTCAAATGAAGACCTATACTCTGTTCTGGCGGGCCTGACCATCACACACGGCTATGCTCTCTTGGAAGAGTACGAAGGCACTTTCGACCCAATACGCTCAACGGCCGGGGGTGCGGTCTTCTGCAACAACTCGAGCCCCACGATCACACGCTGCAACATCATAGGCAACTGCGCAGCTTCGTTCAAGGTGTCAAACGGCTCACTGGTCACGGTCTATGCCGGAGTGGGGGGCGGCATCTTCAATTGTGGAGGAAATCCCACCATCACTGACTGCAACATAGCCGGGAACACGGCCCAAGCGTCTTGGTCCAGTGCTGGACATGGCGGCGGTATTTGCAGTATCCGCGGGAATCCTACCATAACTGACTGCAACATCGCCAGTAATCGTACCCAAGCCGGGCCTCTTGAGTCTCCATGGGGGGCTTCTCTTGGCGGCGGCATTCTGTGCAATGCAATCAACAGGGCTGTCATCAGCGGCTGCACTATCTCAGAGAATTCTGCAGAGACTGGCGGCGGAATCTACTGTTTCAATTGCAGAATCGATGGCTGCACTATTACCCAGAACGCAGCCGGCGAAGGGCTCTTTGCCTCGGGAGGAGGCATTGCCTGCAGGCGCGACACAACCATATCTAATTGCCTAATATCGGGCAATACCGCTTCGGGTGGCCGGACAGAAGACGGTGTCAGCGGCTATTCGGCCGGCGGAGGCGGGATATATTATTACGTCGATTCCAGCGAGACGGACTATCTTACAATCAGCCACTGCGTTGTTACGGGCAACCGGGCGATCGGAGGAAATGGGACAAGCGGCTACGGCGGCGCCGCTCGTGGAGGAGCCATCTACTGTGTTTCCTACTCCGCAGCGTCGGGCCACTCGGTCGTTATCCGCAACTCGACTATCTCAGGTAATCTGGCGAAAGAGGGTTCCGCTCCCATCGGTGGCAAACCTGGGAAAGCCTACGGCGGAGCAGTTTGCTGCAAACCGGCCGACTTGTTAGCTCACAACTCCATCCTCTGGGCTAACTCCGCCCAGTTCGGCCCGGAAATCGCCGCCTTAGCATACGATGACAAGACCTCCCACATAACTGTATCGTATTCCGACTTGGAGGGCTCAGACGCAAATACCTACGCCGAACAAGCCTGCACCGTCGATTTAGACGCCGGCAGCATAGCATCGGACCCGTGCTTCGTAAGGCCGGGGTACTACGATGTCTCATATCCCGGCCCTGGCAGCAAGATAGAGGTCTGGGTGGACGGAGATTACCATCTCAAGTCGGAATATGGCAGGTGGAACCCTGACTCTTGCGAGTGGGTTCACGACACCTCAACCAGCCCGTGTATTGACGCCGGCGACCTACGGACCACGGTTGATCTCGAACCGTTGCCGAACGGCGGGATCGTCAACCTGGGCGCGTATGGTGGAACCAGCCAAGCCAGTATGTCGCCAAACAATGTGGGCAACATCGCCGATCTTGACCGCGATGGTCTGGTTTTCCGCACGGATATTCCATACTTCGTCGCCCAGTGGCTTATCAGCAGACCTTTGTTGCCCGCAGATTTCGTCAGCGACAACATAGTCAACTTCCTCGACTTCGCCTACTTCGCACAAAACTACCAGCCGCCTCCGCCCCTGGCCCCTGCAGGTAATCCCAATCCCCCTGACGGAGCAACAATTGCCGAATCGTCTCCTCGGCTAAGCTGGACCTCCGACCCCAACACCCTATGGCACGATATCTATTTCGGAACCGAAAGCCCCGGCTTGTTCCAGGGACGCCAGACCACCTCTCAATTCTACCCGGGCCCCTTAGATTGTGCCGCGACGTATTACTGGAGGATCGACCAGGTCAATTGGGGCGGAACAACCACAGGTTCTGTTTGGACTTTCCGCACTGCATTCCTCCCGGGTACAGCAGCCGATCCGAATCCTCCCGACGGCTCCGTGGGTATTCGGACAGACCCGGTTCTAAGCTGGGTGGCGGGCATCGGTACAGCATCGCACGATGTCCATTTCGGCATCGCCAATCCGCCCCCGTTCCAGACAAACCAAGCAAGCACGACATTCTATCCAGGGACGCTTACCAAAGAAACCACCTACTGTTGGCGGATCGACGAGGTCAACGCCAATGGCAAAACCGCACACCCGGTCTGGAGCTTCACCACAGGCAGCGGCGGGGTGAGATAGAATCGGGCCTGGCAAAGTGCGCTTTGAAATCTCAGGGTCATCAGCCCCGGCCTCTTTGGCGGGGCTGCAAATGCCGAAAAACTCCCAAAATTGCCGAACAAACAGGCGGTCAACAGCCGAAACTACTGATAGAACGTGTAAAAAAGTCTTGGCTATCGGACGTCTTTGCGTTAGAATAAATAGAACTGGTGGGCTGAAGCCCACCCTACGTGATATATATTGATAAGGGCGATAAAATGAGAGGCTTTGCTTGTGCTGCTTTCGTCGTGCTGACCGCAGCGGTTTGCCTATGTTGGGCGGTAGCGCCCGAGCCGGCCGTCGTGCCTCAGCCTGGCATGTGGACCGTCGATACCAAATTCACGCATCCGCAGCAGATATTCCTGCGGACCGGCCCGGACAACAAGCCGATGCGCTTCTGGTACTCCATCATCACGCTGACCAACAACACCGGCAGAGAGGTTGATTTCTACCCCAAGTGCGAGCTGATGACCGACACTTTTGAGATTACGCCCGCCGGTAAGTCCGTCTTGCCGAGCGTCTTTGAGAGCATCAAGAGCCGCCATCAGAGCGCATATCCGTTTATCGAATCGCTCGAACAGACCGGCAACAAGATCCTCCGCGGCGAGGACAACACGAAGGATATTGCCGTTATCTGGCCGGATTTCGATTCCAAGGCCAAGACCATAAAGCTCTTCATAACCGGCCTGAGCAACGAAACCGCCTCAGTTGACCATCCCGTCGCCAAAGACAAGGACGGCAGCCCGCTCAAGATATTCCTGAGAAAAACTCTCGAGCTGACCTACGCCCTCGAAGGCGACCCGACGCTGAGATCCGACGCCAACCTCGTCTATAAGGCAAAACGCTGGGTCATGAGATAAGCAACGCCCTCGCAAATCCCATCGGTGCCTCCCGGCTCAAGCCGTCGCCGCCCATCAGCGCATAAAAAAAGGGAGGCACGGGCAATCATAATCAGAGCGTTTGTGTACCCTGCCTCCTTGTTGCGGAGAGCCTTTAGTCCACTGGGTTTTAGCGTAACCGCCTGTTTGCACCCGCAACGTATTTATTATAGAAAAACAGCCTTCAAATTGCAAGCAAATTCCGCCCGGACAGAAGCGATTTCTGCGCAGCAAAGCGCCGAAAGCTTCCTTTCGGCGCTGCTTTTTGCGGTGCAAAAACTGCTCTACCGGCAAATAAACGGACTATCTGCCCGGCGGCGCCGGATCCACCGCCCAGGTCCGGCCATCCATCCTACTCACACGTCGGGCCACAGGCATCATCGAGCCAGTGTCCGGCCAGCTCGGTGAAGTCGAACCAGTCAACTTTGCCGCTATGGTTGAGGTCCGCGCCGCCGCACCAGGCGCAACCGCCGACGTCAAGGTAGTAGTGGTCGTTGAAGACGTTCCAGTAGATATATCCGGTCCGCCCGTCGGTCGTCCGCGCCCGCACGAACAGGTGGAACTGATACGCGCAGGTCTTCCAGGGCAGCAACTGCCCGAGCGGGGCGTCGGCAGAGTTGAAAGGCGTCTCCGTCACGCCGTGCCACAGCGGAGGCCCGCCTTCATTGAGCCCGGTATAGTAGTCCGTCACGACGTAGCCGCGACTCAGGTTCTTGCCGTACAGCGCTGCCAGAGAGTAATCCAGCAGGTATCCCGTGGGATGCGAGGCAGTGATCGTAAATATCAGGTTCTCGTTGGCATCTGCCAGGTCGATAATCCCACATTCAGGGATAAGCTCGCCCGTGTTGTACCTGACGCTGTGGATGTTCACATCGACCGGGTTGTTATCGACTATGAGCGTCAGATGGTCCAGAGAGGTCGAGCCGAGGCCCAGCTCGCTCAGACCGAACGGCGGCAGGTAGCGATAAGCCTTATACCTGATGACGTACTTGCCGTCTGGCCAGGGCCGGGTGTTCCATTGCATCCGCAGGTCGGCCTGGCTCCAGCAGGTCCAGTAGAGCTTTCCGGCGATCCACTCTTTCTGCATCTCGCCGCTGGTCAGCTCGTAGAGGTTGTCCACGCCCTCGATGGGCGGCTTGGGCCCGAGGCTTATGTATTTATACGTCACCATGCCGTTGACGTCGTCGATGTAGTACTTGACCTTGGTCAGGGAATCGCTCAGAGGCGTGCATTCATCGACGGTGGGTTCATCTTCCCCCTCCCATTTGCCCACTAATATCTGGTAGTGCGTTATCGGGTCGGCGCTTCCGAATATGCCGTGAATCCACAGGTCGCCTCCGAATGGACAATCGACGTATGGGCCGACGCCGAGCAGCGCGGCCTCTGCAGCGTTGACGTCCGCCAGGCCGTGACACACATCATCAGTGTCCTGGATGATCTCGGCGGATGGGATGTCGCCGATAGAGGTGATAATGAATCCGCTGCCGGCAAATCCGCTTATGCCGGAGGCTTCCGGCCCGCCGTACGCGCCCATATCGTTTCGCGTGCCGTCAGGGTCGTCATACTGTGCCCCCGGATGGCCGGCGTCTCTGCAGGGTGAACCCGGCGCCAAACGGTATAGCGCATCGGCAAAGCATGGGTCGGCGCTTATCTCGCCTGTGCCCGGATGGGGCGAGAAGCTGCTGCCCGTGTTGTTGTCGAAGTAGTTGCGCCGAGTGTTGTTCCAGACATCGTTATAGAGAATCTCGCCGTCGTTGCTAAAGACATAGTATGCGATTCCCCCGAGCCCCTCGTTGTTGACTATGATGTTGTTCATTATGGTGTGCGTCTTGGCTGGCAGCACAATACTCGGCCGCATGTAATACACTACGTTCAAGAACAGGCTCTGGCCCGTTTTGCTCATCGATGCAGGCGCGCCGGTAAAGGCCCAGAAAAAGAATCTCTTATACTCAAGCGTCAGGGTATAGTGCTCCTTGCTGCCGGTCCATCGTCCCAGAGTCACGACGTCTCTCGGCACTGGGTCAAGGTGAATTGGGACGCTGCCGCTTGTCCTGCCGTACAGCTCAATGACGCCGTTGAAGGGAATTGTTATTCTGTAGGGTTTGTTGAAGATTTGGTGCCTGCGGTCCACAACGAGGACATCGGTATCCTCAGAGTCATGAATGCCGTTTGGGTAGCCGGTTTCCAGCTTGAGCTGCCCGAACAGGGCATACCCGCCTTCGCCTATGCCTATGACGGGCTTTCCCGACTTGCTGACTGCCGTGACCGCCGCCGGCGTCCCCCACGTGTCCATCGACCCGGTGTCGTCGCCGGCGATAAGTAAGCGGTACTTGTCGAGGTCGGCGCCGGCAACCTCCCTGAGCGGAATCAATTCTACAGAGAACCGCCCGTTCTCCAGAAGCTGGGCATAAGCCTCAGCACTTCGCAGGTCGGTGTCGTAGATAAAGCCGACGTCAATAACCGCCCAGGGGTCCCCGCGGACGGCGAAGATTACGCCGTTGGTGTTGCCAACGATGGTGTTGTTTATGATCGTGGGCTTTCCCGCTGCGAGCACCGCAACACCGGCGTGATTGTCCTCGATGATGTTGTTCCTGATAATCAGCGGGCCTTTCTTGCAGTATATGCCGCCGTAGTCCCAGGAAAGCGACCCGGTCCTGCGCGACCCGGTTATCCGAAAGCCGGATATGATCGCGCCGGTTACGGCGTCGTACGTCACCACGTGGTTGCGCAGGCCCTCACCGTCAATCGTTGTCACGTGTGGCCCCGCCCCAAACAAATTGACCCGCTCCTTCATCGTTACCTGCTCGCGGTACGTGCCTGGGAATACATAGACCACGTCGTTGGGGCCGGCAAAGTTGATGGCGGCCTGAATCGTGCTGAAATCCGCAGGCCCATTGTCGTCCACAGTGTACGTCGCCGCCTGCAACAGTCCGCCCACAGCCAGCACGGCAACCGCCGCGCTCCAGATTAAGTATTTGCTTCTCATCTTTTATCCTTTCACTTGCCCCCATGTTCAATAGCTGCCAGCAGATTTCCGACGACAGGCCCATAACGGGTAAAAGAAAAGGAACGCCAGGACGCTGTCGCCATAGAATCGAGCTTGTCGCCAAGCTGTCAGGGTGGGGAACGCGGAGGGCCAGGCTCGCTCCCGCGAGAACCCGCAAGTGTGGCGCCTATCTCCAACAACATGGCATCCTCCTCCAAAAACCGTCAGTATCCAGCCGCTGCCCCACCCGGCCCGAAGAGATTTCCATTCCTTCTTGCACAACCCAGCCTCCGAAAAAAAGGCTCGTAAACGCCAAATTCTTACCGACTCTCGCCTCCAAGACGCGGCAAAACCCGCGTCAAGCCGACCAGCACAACGCTCATCCACACGGTTCAGTTGCGTGGTTAGGTGCTTAGGAGAATACCACCCAAGGACGTAGAATGTCAAGAAAATTATAGGACTTAAAAAAAACTCTCCGCGCCCCTGCCTCAATTCGCCCCCAGCGGGACTCAGACCGGCCTTTCCCCCTAATTGGGGCGCGAGCCAAAGATTGTGTCGTCTTCAAGGTTGACAAAACGCCAAAAACCTCTATAATAGTATATGTAAGGGTTTGTCTCTGCAAATCTTATGGCCGGAGAAACCCTCCGCAAAGCCGTGGCCGCCTGCAATATCGGCGGTCGCAGAAATAGTTGATGCAAATTCTTTGGAGCCCGTTGTTATTATGGCAGCAGAACAGCCTGTCGATGTCCATACGCCTCCCGACAAAGACCCGGAGATCAACAAGTACTTCAGGGCGGCCATAAAAACCCTGGCGAGCGATCTGCATCTCAAGGTTGGGCAGCCGCCTAAGCTCCGCCTTTACGGCTCACTGAAGAGCACCACGGGCCCGGCAATGACCGGCGAAAAGATCGAGGAGCTGGTCTTCGGAATCCTCAGCCCCGCCCACAAGAAACACTTCTTGGAGCATGGAACTCTGGACTTCGCTCACGAGGTTGACGGCAGCCATCGCTTTAGAATCAACATATTCCGCCAGCGGGGAATGATTAGTCTTGCCGCCAGGCGTGTCAATACGACGATCCCGCCCTTTGAAGAGCTTCACCTGCCCCCTGTCCTCGAAAAAGTATCTGAGAGCACGCAGGGGCTTGTTCTGGTGGTGGGTCCCACCGGATGCGGAAAAACCACGACAATCGCCTCGATGATTGACCACATAAACCGGACCCGCTCCTGCCATATCGTTACTATCGAGGACCCGATCGAATACCTCTTTCACGACGCCAAGGCGATTGTCTCGCAGCGAGAAATCGGCCTCGACGTGCTTGACTTCAGCGAGGCCCTGACATATCTGATGCGGCAGGACCCGGACGTCGTCTTCGTCGGCGAGATGCGCGATGCCGAAACCGTCACCGCGGGAATGAGGGCCGCAGAAACCGGCCACCTCGTGTTCGGAACAATGCACTCGGCAAACGCCTCGCAGTCGGTCCATCGACTGCTCGATTTGTTCCCGCAAACAGAGCGAGACCTTGTAAGACAGACTCTGGCGCTGGCGCTGCGAGCGGTCGTCAGCCAGGTTCTGATCCCCTGCCTGAAGGAAGGGATTGACAGGGTGCCCGCCGTGGAGGTGCTCATCGCAAACGCCGCAGCAAGAAAACTGATTGCGGAAGAGCGGGAAGCCGACCTGCCGAGCGTCATACGCGCCTGCCAGCAGGAAGGTATGCAGGATATTACATATAACCTCTGCGAGCTGGTCAAGAACGGTTCCATAGACCCGAAAGAAGCCTATAAATACGCTCCGAACACCGAAGAGCTGAAAATGGCCCTCAAAGGAATCAGGACTACTGCAAGCGGCATCTTGTGAGATTTGATTGTTTTTAATAACGGAGCAGTTTATGCCGGATTTGTTCATAGCCGCCATTGAGTACGGCGGGTACATATCAGCCGTCAAGCTTGTCGTGTTTGTAGCACTCTTCTTCCTCTGGCTGCCGCTGGTGGCGTGGGTGCACAATGACGCGGCGGCGCTCGAAACCAGACATACCTTCTGGACCGGGATAGTTCTCGGAGCGGGGGCCGCAGGGCTGCTCATCTGGCAGCTTGTCCCAATTTTCCTCGTCGGGATGCTAATCTACCTGCTCGCCGTCGCGGGAACCTCCCTGGCCTATGTAAAACACCGCAACACCAGAGTTATGGATTTCGACCGCGTTCTTACCGTCGAGCACCTCAAGAGCCTTTTCGTCAGCAAGGAGAAGAAACTCGAAGAGCTCAAGAGCTTTATTTTCATAACCGCCAACAGGAATGAAGTCCCCCTTCCCGAACCGAGGACGCCGGACTTCTTCGGTTACAAGATGGCATACGACCTGCTCAGCGACGCCACCTGGCGAAGGGCCAACAACATAATGTTCTCCCCCACGCCCCAGGAGTACAATGTCACTTATTACGTCGATGGCGCCGGGCTCAAGCAGCCCAGCATGCCGAGGGACCAGGCCAAGTTCATTATTCACTTCCTCAAGAACATCGCCGACCTCGATATCAAGGAAAAGAGAAAACCCCAAAAAGGCGTCTTCATGGTCGCCAAGGGCAAGGAAAACATCGAGTGGGAAGTCACAACCGCCGGCTCAACCGCCGGCGAGCAAATCCTGATCAAGCTTTTGACCGTCAAGGACATAGCAAAGCTCGATGAAGTCGGGCTGATGCCCGACCAGCTTGAGCAGCTAAGCAGCTTGAGACGGTTGAAGCAAGGTCTTTTCATCGTCGGCGGACCCAAGAAAAGCGGCGTAACGAGCACCTTTTACGCGCTGCTTCGAAATCACGACGCCTTTATTAACAGCATAAACACGCTAGAAAAGCATCCTTCTTCCGAAGTGCTGAACGTAACACAAAACGTTTACAGTCCGAGTGACACCGGCACCACGACATACGCCAAGAAGCTTCAGGAAGTCATAAGAATGGGGCCGGACATCGTCGGCGCCGCGGATTGTGAGGATTCCGAGGCGGCCAGAAGCGCCTGCGCCGGCGCAAAAGACGGAAAAATCATATATGTCGCCCTCGAAGCGGACAGCGTCATACAGACGCTGGCAAAATGGCTCAAGCTCGTGGGCGACAGAAGGCTCGCCGCCGATACGCTGCTCGGCATAAGCAACCAGCGGCTGCTGCGAAAGCTCTGCAAAGAATGTAAGCAGGCCTACGCCCCCAATAAGGACATTGTCCGAAAGTTCAACATCAACCCCGAGAAGACCAAGGTTCTATACCGCGCCGGAAAAGTCATCTACGACAAACACGGCAAGCCTTCGGACTGCGAGAGCTGCCAGGGCGCCGGCTACGTCGGAAGAACCGGCGTCTTTGAGATGATCATTATAAACGACGACCTGAGAAAAATCGTCAGGGACGCCAAGTCGCTGCCCGAAATCGGAACGCACTTCAGACGCGCCAAAATGCTCTATCTGCAGGAGCAGGCCCTTAGAAAAGTAATCGCAGGAATAACCGACATAAACGAAATGATACGAGTGCTCTCCGCCTCGAAGGCGAAGAAACCAAAACCAAAAGAGTGAACTGCTGATAGCGCCCTTCGCTCAGGACGACGGGCTAAATAAAGTTGAAAGTGAGCTAAAGTGAGCTAAAGTGATCTGACTTTCCACTTTAGGCAATTTGAACTTTAGGCACTTTCAACTTTAGGCACTTTCATCTCTGTGGATCGGAGTAATTGAAATGGGCAGCTTAGTTGTAGTGATGATAATCCTCGGATGCAGCGCCTATCAGTATTTCAAAGGCACCATCTTCAAAGCAGTCAGCGCAATAATAATCACGATCTGTGCAAGCGCGGTCGCGTTCGGCTACTTTGAAATGCTGGCGGCCTTCTTCATCAGGCAGGGCAGCGACAGCAAGTATCCCGCAATCGTGCCATACGCACAGCCGCTGTGTTTTGCACTACTGTTTATCCTGACCTTCGCCATCCTTCAAACGATAGCGTGCCAGATGGCCAGGCTGCCCGTCGATTTCGGTCTTATGCCCGAGCGCATCGGCCGGCCAATCTTAGGAGTCTTTCTGGGCCTGATTTTGTCGGGGCTGCTCCTCACGGTCCTCGCTATGGCGCCATTGCCCAACAAATATCCCTATCAAAGATTCGAAGGAACGAACCCCTCCACACAAAGCCCCAACGGCGTCCTGCTCAACGCCGACGGTTTTGTCTCCGGCTGGTTCAGCCTCTTGAGCAAAGGCAGCTTCCGAGCCATCCGCAATCCGAGGAGCTTCGCCACGTTACACCCGGCCTTCATCGACCAGCTCTTTCTGAATCGACAAAATGAGTCTCCTGATATACCGCTGATAACCAGCAGCGAGTCAATTGAGGTCCCGAACAAGAACGGCGCCTGGTACGCGCCCGCCGCCGGGATAAAAGACGCCGACGGCAAACCAATAGCCGCACAGAGCGGGCATGCCCTCGTCGTCGTTCGAATGGGCATACTGAAAAACACCATAAATGATTCCGGCAGGTTCACGCTCGCCCAATTAAGGCTCATCTGCAAACAAAATGACGTTTCAGGCGAACCGCTCACGGGAAAAGGACGGAACGTCTATCCAATCGGATACTTCTCCGGCCCGGACCGCGTCACTACAAAGAGACTCACCGAGCCTGTAACCATCGATCGCAGCGACTACGTCGGCCAGGACACAAGGAAATACGTTGACTACGTTTTCAATGTCCCCACCGATTATGTCCCCGTCCTGCTCGAGTTCAAACAGAACTGCGTTGTTGATATGCCTCGCATAGTCTCGGCCGAGCAGGCGCCTCCGCCGGCGCCCTTCGTCGAGCGGACCAAGACCGAGCCGGACACTGCGAAACCGGGCGACTCTCCCGACTCCGGAGCGCCAGCATATCCGCCGCCGGATCAAGACGCTTCTTCCAACCGTCCAAAACGCCGAGGCGGACTCAGCCCAACCGGCAGGATGCTTACCGGCGGCGCCGTTGACGATACCGAATAGCGCCTTGAGACAGATGCAGGAATGGAGTCAAATTGGCGTCAAATGGGAAATCGCAGATCAGTGTGATCCGACTGACGAGGACCTATGCGGAAATCGGTCCGAAATCTTGTAATTGGGCTAAGCGCGGTCGCTGCTGTTGACGCAGTGTTTCTCGCATTCTTCTTTGTCGGCGAAACAGCCGTCGAGGACATACCGGCAGCCTTGCAGGATGTCACGCGGTATGGGCGATTGACCATTGAATACCCGCTGGACGAGACGCTCTTTCCGCCGGAGATCGCACCCCCGACATTTCGCTGGAAAGACGATGACCCCGGCTCGGATATGTGGTTAGTCACCATTGAACTACCTGATGGCGCCGGCCGCATCAACCGGCTTACAAGAGAGCCCCGCTGGAGACCAAAAAGATCGCTCTGGGAGACCATAAAGAAATGCTCCATCGACAAACAGGCGACCGTAACAATCGCCGGGGTCAATCAGAAGTCTCCAAAGGATATCCTCTCGGCCAGTCAGGTCAACATCAAGACATCCTCGGACAAAGTCGCAGCGCCGATCTTCTACCGGGAAGTGAACCTGCCTTTTGTGGAGGCCGTCAAGGACCCCTCCCTCATTCGATGGCGCTTCGGCGAAATATCTTCCTCGCACCCACCTGCGATTGTGCTTGAGCAGCTGCCGGTCTGCGGAAACTGTCACTCGTTTTCGGCGGATGCCGCCGTGCTGGGGATGGATGTCGATTACGCCAACGACAAAGGCTCGTATGCTGTCGCAACGGTCAAAGAGTATATGACTCTCGACAAAAGCAAGATCATAACCTGGAGCGACTATAGGAAAAGCGAAGCTGAAGTGACCTACGGACTGCTCTCTCAGGTCTCTCCGGACGGCAGGTATGTAGTGAGCACCGTCAGGGACGAGTCCGTTTTCGTTCCCAAGCCCGGCCTGGACTTTTCGCAGCTTTTCTTTCCGGTGAAGGGTATTCTGTGCATATACGACAGGCAAACCGGCGTCTTCGAGTCGCTGCCCGGTGCCGATGACCCGAACCTCGTCCAGAGCAACCCGACCTGGAGCCCCGATGGGAAATATATAGTCTTTGCCGCCGCCGAGGCATACAGGCTCAAAAATATCAGCGGCCAGCGAAAACTGCTGTTGAGCGCCGATGAATGCCGCGAATTCCTCGAAGAGGGCAAGCCTTTCAAGTTCGACCTGTACCGAATACCATTCAACGGAGGCAAAGGCGGCGAGCCCGAGCCGCTTGAAGGGGCTTCTTTCAACGGGATGAGCAACTTCTTTGCGAGGTATTCACCTGACGGCAAATGGATTGTGTTCTGCAAGGCCGAGAACTACATGCTGCTCCAACCGGACAGCGAACTTTACATCATTCCGGCCGAGGGGGGCGAGGTCAGGAGGCTGCGAGCCAACACAAAGCGGATGAACTCGTGGCATAGTTTTTCTCCCAACGGCAAGTGGCTGGTCTTCTCCGGCAAGCCGGATTCTCCTTACACCAGGCTGTTTCTGACGCACATCGACGAGCAGGGGCAGAGCACGCCGGCGGTTGTCCTGGACCACATGACCGCGCCCGACCGCGCCGCCAACATACCGGAATTCGTGAATGCCGATGCCGGCGCCATCAGGCGGATACGTGAGCAATTCGTTGATGATCTGTCTTACGTCAGGGCCGCAAGGGAGTTCCTCAAGTCGGGCGATTACGAAGGCGTCGAGCGCCAATGCAGAAAGGCATTGGCGCTCAACCCAAAGAGTGCTGCTGCACACTACTGCCTCGGACTGGCGATGTTCGGCCGCGGAAAATATGATGAAGCAATCACGCATCTGTCGCAAGCCGTCAAGATAGAACCGCTCAACGGCGAGGCACATACCCACCTGGGAGTCGCCTTTATCGGCAAAGGTATGTTGAATGAGGCTGTTAGTCATCTGCAGAAGGCACTGCAAATCGACCCGAATAACGCGGAGGCGCACTTTAACCTTGGCGTAGCGATGTTTCGCCGGGGAAACAACCAGGAGGCGATAAAGTACTGGTCGCAGACGGTGCGGCTCAAGCCGAACGATCACGAGGTTCACTACTACCTCGCCCAGGCGCTGGAAGCGGAGGGGTATGTCGATGAAGCCATCGAACACTACGCGAGCACCGTGCAGCTCAAGCCGGATCATTCCAAGGCACATGCGAGGCTGGGGCTGGCCCTGTGCGCCAAGGGGTCATTGAAGGAGGCCACTCCGCATTTATCCGAAGCGGTGCGCCTTGAGCCGGGTGACACGACGGTGCGCTACAATCTCGCCATCACCCTGGCTCGGCTGGAACAGCATAAGCAGGCAATCACGCACTGGCTGGAACTGGTGCGTCTTGACCCTTCAAATGCAGGGACGCTTGCGCACCTTGCAATTAGCTACGCCAAAACGGATCAGCTCGACAAGGCTCTCAACTGTCTGGAAGAAGGGCTCAATATCGCGCGTTCGGCTGGCGACCAAAAGCTTGTCGGGCAAATCACCAGGCAGATCAGCCTCTACAGGCAGAACAAGCCTGCTGGTAGTGTTCCGTAGTAAAGGCTTCTGCAAAATTGCACTCGTAGGGTGGGCTTCAGCCCACCAGTTCAGCCCACCTGTTCGGTGGGGCAAGCCCCACCCTACAAAAGAAAAAATCGTTCCTTCGACGTCCTTCGACTTCGCTCAGGATGGTGAGCCTGTCGAACCATTGTTGATTTTTTCTTTTCAACGGTAATCTATTGTCTCGTAATCGCTTAGGCAATTGTTGAAGAAAATCATAAAAGAGGTTTTCTTCAACAATATAGGTCTAACCTGCAATTTTGCAGAACTCATTGTTCCGTAGTAACAAAGCACCGGGCCTTTTGCGGGTTTGCCTTGCTCGCGGGGCGGCGCGGACTGTCCGCGAATATGATTTTTTAACGCCGCCGGACCCTCGCTCCAGAATGGTCTTTATCCCCCGGATATCCTTAATTGCAAAGGGCGAGCTCTTCCAAATCCAGCTCCATCAGGTGCTCGAGATATTCCTTAAGCTCCTCCTCGGAAAAATCCGCGAGAAACTCAGGCTTGGCGCTCTTGTTGATTTCGCAGATGCAGTCAATCAACTCCCGTTTACTCATACCACACATCCTTCAAAAACTGTCAATGCCCCCTTCAACCTACGCAATATCGACACCCTGTGCACCTTTTCTTTAGCCGACGCTCTGCGCACAAGAACTACGCCCCATAACCAAAACCACCATATAGCCGAGCGCAACCCGGCGCCACCACCATATATGGCCCAGCCGAACACGCCCCCTGCAAACCGCAGCCTTCTGTCCAATAAAATCCCACGCCACGCTGAGCCACTTGCCCAAAAAAAATTTGTCATTTACTCTCTTTCCCAATCCTCCAGCGCCTCAGCGTCTAATCAGTATTACTCCTTGTTTCACAGGCACTTGCGCTTCCTTTGGCCGCCGGCGGTGCGGTGAGGCTCGGCAAGGCGCATTTTCTGCTCAAATCCGGCTCATACGAGAAACCGGCAAGCTGAAATCGGAAAGTCCTCCATACACCGAGGAAAAAGTGTGGACAGCACCTGCGGTATCTGGTAGGATATTTTGAGGTTTAGATAGCGAAAAAGATTTTGTGGGAGGAAGCAAAATGAACAGAAGACGGACCCGCCAAAAACTCATCAGAAAGCGCAGGAATTTCAAGAACCGCGCCGTCGCCGCAGGCACTGCAGCGGCAATTTCATTGGGCGCCGGAGTAAGTCTGCAAAAGGCCCTCGCAGCATACATGCCCGATATCCATCAATTAGTCGTCCCAAAGGATGCGGATGCAGACTTGCTCGCCGACCGTGAGGAATTTGCGATTGGCTACCAGGTATTCAGGGCGGACCAAAACCGCAACGGGATACCGGACGGCGTCGAGCTGGCAATGCGCTGTGCAAGAGTTGTGGCCCAACTGCCGGAGTATTACCCGCCGGGCGACCCGCCGAACGAGACATATAAAATCGGGTACATGATGGATGGCCTTGAGGCCTGTGACGTCTGCGGCTCGATGATTCACATGGGCGGCTGGGCGGTAGTAAATCCCAGGCTCAACCTGCGATACCCCGACCCCAACGACCCGCTGGATAGAACATTTTTGCCCGACCTGGCCCTGCACTATATGCAGCACGGCTCGTTCGATTGCTACGGCGAGAGACACAAAGGCAGAGCGGATATCGCGCGATTGCTGCGAGTGCTTGAGCTGCGCTTCCCTTACGACCCCAACGACCATCAACTGCCGCTCGATTACTTCATCAAGCCGGCAGGGCAGCTCGCCCCCGACGCCAACGATTACGACGGCGACATGATGGCGGATACCGAAGAGCTCGCCGCAGGCTTCAACCTCTACGACCCCGACCAGGATGCCAACCTTGTGCCTGACGGCATCGAGTTTGCAGAACAGTGTCACGATGTCATCGACGCCCTGCCGATTCATGACCGTTACGGCGGCGAGCCGGAGCCAAAGGAACCGTACAAGGTGGACTACTTCCAGCGGGGCCTCGAGCTCTGCGAGATATGCGGCCAGGAACGCAATATGGGCTGGTGGCACATTGTGAACCCTAAGCTGGGCCTATCGATGGATGTCTATGACGTGGCGTGCCATTACATGTCGCATGGGTCTTTTAGCTATTCCGGCCTGCAGCTCGATCCGCCGCACGATCCGTTCCACAACGGCAGGCTCAAGATCGCCCTTCTGGCCAAAATACTCGAGATGCCCAAGCAATGCGGCCGCCTCGGAACGATTTTCCTGCCCGCAGATTTCAATAAGGACTGCCGTGAAAACTTCAAGGACTTCGCCGACTTCGCCGAAAAATGGCTCGAATCGACCGACCCGAACCAGAACAACGCCGGCCCCTCGATAATCACGTACAGCGTCGAACCCTGCGACCCAATGGCAGCCTCCACGGCAAGCCTGCACCCACCGTTCATAGAAGATCCCCCGCCACCCATAACTATCGAAGGCAGCTACGTGCTCTTCAACGACAAGGTTCACGCCAACTGCTGCCCCGGCAAAATCGAATTGCACACCACCATATTAGGCAATCTCATAAAGCTTTACGAAGCCGAACATGAGGGTGAATATAGCTGCACATGCGTATGTGATTTCCCGGTAAAAGCGACACTCGGCCCCTTCGAACCCGGCCAATACACACTCGAAATCTACAATCAATTCTGGGACTTCGACGGGACGTTGCTCTCCGAGAAGATTAAAGACGTGAACGACATCACAATCGGCCCCGGCTGAGGGCAGCGCAGTGAAGGACCGCAGAGTTGGATATCGAATCGCAACAAGCCAAACGCTGCCTCAAGGCCCTAAAGCAGATCGATCCTGAGCTGGCATACCTGGCCGCCCTGACATCCGCGGGCCTAAAGCCCCTGAGCAGATGGGAAAAACCGCTCTTGGACCACGCGGTCGCCCTGCTCGGGCAAATGGACCTGCTGATCGAACAGGTCCGGCGAACGGTTAAGACGGGCAAAGAAGTCATTGAGACCGTATTCAGCCTCGCGCCCGGTTACATCCAGTCGTACAAGCACCGCTTCGACAACGCCCCCATCGACAAATCCGCCCATACGCAGCGCTTCGAGGGCTTCCTCTTTGGGTATCCGCCCTGCTGCATCGAGCAGTACATCCGCCGACCTTACACCCCCAACTGCCTGCCGCCCGAAGACCAGAAAATCCTCTTTCACTGGTCCTGCCCCGACTGCAAAATCACCCCAACCCTCCTGCCCGCCTACAAAACCGTCCACGATTGCCTCAACACGCCCTGAAAGAATACGCGGCGAGGTTCTCGTTCGGCCTGCGGCGGCTCAATCAAACAGAAGTACATTCTCAAACTGACCAGTTTTCAAGAAGACGGCACGATAAGTCCTTATTCGAAAGCGATATAGCACAGTGTGTCATTCCCGCGAAACTTGTCCTCGACCTGATCGGGGAGCGGGAATCCACTCACCCGCCACACTACTGGATACCTGCTTTCGCAGGTATGACAAGGGGAGCCGGTCAGTTTGAGTACATTATTGATCCCTTTGAGATTCTTGACACAACGGGTGAGCTGCCGGTAATATTGATGGAAATTGAGCCGGCAAGCGGAAATATCATGAAAACCTATATCCACGCAAACGGCCAGGTACTCGCCCAGCACAATGGCCCGCACACCGCGGCCAAGTATTTCTACCTCCACGACAGACTCGGCTCCGTCCGGCAGATAATCAATACTTCCGGCCTCGTCCAGAAGTACTACACCTACGAGCCGTTCGGCCAGACTATAGAATCCGGCGGGACGCTCGATAATCCCTTCCGCTTCACCGGCCAGTACTTCGATTCCGAGATTGAGGAATACTACCTCCGCGCCAGGGCAGGCGTGGACCCTTCTTGAACTGTCCCGTGGAAAGCCTCTCGCGGGCGGCGAATGCACGTCCTATAAATCAAATCATTAAAAAAGTCCTTGTCGCAAAGGCCGGATGTCTGTATCATTAGGCGTTTCGGAGAAATCCGAACCGAAACGAGTAAACGGGCATTATGATGGAGACCTGAAAAGTGGCTAATACCGGCGATATTCGCAACATCGTCCTCCTGGGGCACGGCAGCAGCGGCAAGACGTCGCTGGCCGAGGCAATCCTGCACAAAACCGGCGCGACCAACCGGCTCGGCAGCGTCGATGAGAAATCGAGCGTCTGCGACTACTACGACGAGGAAAAGGAGCATCAACATTCGATTAAATCATCGGTCGTCTATGTCCAGCACGCCGGCAAGCTCATAAACATCATCGATACGCCGGGCTACCCCGACTTCATCGGGCCGGCCATAAAGGCCATTCCCGCCGCCGAAACCGCGGTTATCGTCATCGGGGCCGCCGCGGGCATCGAGACCAACACCCGCAAGATGTTCGAACTGACCACACAGGCCAATATGGCGCGGCTTATCGTCATAAACAAAATGGACGCCGAGAACGTCATATTCCACGAGCTGCTAAAGAACATCCGGGAATCCTTCGGCTTTCAGTGCCGCTGCGCCAATCTTCCCGCCGGCGACAGGGCCTCGGTCATCGACTGCATCGAGAATGATACCGGCGATTCGCCCGTGATGGACGTCGCACAGGCCCACACTGAGCTTATCGAAAGCGTTATCGAGGCCGACGACGCGCTTATGGAAAGCTACCTCGGCGGCGAAGAAATCTCCTCCGCCCAAATAGCCTCCGTCTTCGTCAAAGCACTCAAGGCCGGCACGATTATTCCGATTGTCTTCACCAACGCCCGCAATGAGATCGGCATAACCGAGCTTCTCGACCTGGTCGCAAAGTACACCCCGTCGCCTCTCCAGACACAACCCAAAGAGCTCAAAGACGGCGAGACTGTTACCCACCTCAAAACCGACCCCGCCGGCCCGCTCGCCGGGCTGGTCTTTCGAGTCGCCTTTGACCCGCGCTCCAATATGAAGTATTCAACAATCCGAGTATTCAGCGGCACTATCAAATCCGACACCAACCTGCTGCGAAATGCCGAGAGGAAATCCATCCGCCCCGGCCACATCCTCAAAACCCAGGGCGGCGAGACGAAAGAAGTCGATGCGGGCATAGCCGGCGACATCATTGCCCTCGCCAAAGTCGATGAGCTGAGAACCAACGACCTGATCCACGACGGCAGGGTCGGCGGCGCCTTCGCGCTGCCCGCTACGCCCGAACCTATGTTCTCGCTGGCGCTTGAACCCGCCGCGAGGGGCGATGAACAGAAAATCGGCTCCGCCATCGAGAGGCTCTGCGAGGAAGACCCTTGCTTCAAAGTCAGCCGCGATATGCAGACAAAGGAGCTCGTCGCCAGCGGCATGGGCGACCTGCACCTGAGAATAATGCTCGAGAAAATGCACAACCGCTCGAAGCTCTCGGTAAATACCAAAGAGCCCAAGATCCCCTACCGCGAGACGATTACGGTCAAGGCCGAGGGGCACTACCGCCACAAGAAGCAGACCGGCGGCGCCGGCCAGTTCGGAGAGGTATATCTGCGAGTCGAGCCCGCCGAGCGCAACAGTGACCCGCCCCTCGACTATAACTGGGACATCTTCGGCGGCTCGATACCCGGCCAGTATGAGCCGGCCATACTCAAAGGAATCAACGACGTTATGCAGTCAGGCTTCGTCGCCGGTTTCCCGCTGCAGGACGTAAAGGTATCCGTCTACGACGGCAAGTACCATCCCGTCGATTCCAAGGAAGTCGCATTCCGCTCAGCGGGCAAAGGAGCATTCATCGACGCCCTTGAAAAGGCGAAGCCTGTCCTGCTCGAGCCGATTGTCAATTTGGAAGTCACCATACCGGCTGAGAACATGGGCGACATCGCCGGAGACCTCGCATCAAAACGCGGCAGAGTCATCGGCCAGGACATGCTCGCCGGCAATTTCATCGTCATAAAGGCCCAGGTCCCCCTCTCCGAGGTCACCCAGTACAACAGCCAGCTAAAAAGCGTCACCGGCGGCCGGGGCAGCTATTCAATGACCCTCAGCCACTACGAGCTGGTCCCGCCCAACGTCCAGCAGCAGATAATCGCACAATACGCCAAGAAAAAGGAAGAGGACTGATACCACAACACCCCGCACCACCCAACAAGCGTATCTTGAAGCCCGTCGGACCAGCTCCCGGAGGAGGCTTTTTCCGTGCGATTGAACCAAGGTGTCCTTTCGGCAAGGGTGCATGAAATGATTCATTCTCGCTGGTATCGTCAGTCGTGGCCGGCATCCAGATGTGCGACGCCCTGTCCCGCAATATGCCCGAAGAACTCAAGACCATCGTGGCCAACTGCCTGTCCCACGGACGGAGGCGTTTTGTCGAGATTGCGATGAACTTTCCACAACAGTGCCTGTATGTACTGGAGATACTCAAGGATGTTTACAAAAACGATGCCGAGGCCAAGACCCGGGGTTTCTCTGCTGAGCAGCGGTTACACTGGCATCAGGCTAACAGCGGCCCGAAGATGGCCGAGCTCAAGACCTGGCTGACCGAACAGATCGAGCAACGCAAGGTCGAACCCAACAGCAGCCTGGGCGAGGCGATCACCTATATGCGTAAGCACTGGGATGCGCTGACCCTGTTCCTTCGAGAACCCGGAGCCCCTTGGACAACTTGTCAGCTATGGCTTTACGGATAATAGCAGCATTATCAATCTTTTCTTGATTCGGCTCGGTCGTACTCGCTGAAGGTGGTGTGGGTTCTCTCGGCCAGCCGAAGGCGGGGAGACAGGTTCTTTGCGCCTGCACCCACTTAGCAGCAGAATTGCTGACAGACATATTGCTGTGACAGAAATTAAGTTTCTCATATCTGTGGCCTTTCATAACCGTTCACTCGTTTATTGCCGCCCGGAAGTCTTCTCCCACGTAACCCTCCCGTGTGCTTCTATACACAACACGACCTTCTGAATATAAAACAGATCGGCCTTGCACCACGGAATATCGAGAAAACTCACAAGCTTCTGCGCAGGCTCCCCAAGTATTAACGCACGCGCGTCGAAAACCTCCGCCGACATCGTGGGAAACGCAAATGGACATTCATTCCGCCACATCGTCTCGACCCCCCACGCCAAATACCACGTCGGCCGGTGGTAATCGACATAGACGTCCATCTGGTGTTTGTGCGTCTGCCCGGCATACGCGCTTAGAAAACGCCCCACTTCCGGCGTCAGGTGCCGCCAGCGGGAGAAAATCGAACGCAAAACCGGAACTTGTGTAATAAGTCCGCCGCGTGTGTGGCCGGACTCATAGGCCAGCCGCTCGCCAAGCGCGCTGCGGGCCGCAGCCAGTCCCTTTTCAAGGGCCGCCTCGTCTTTCATTTCCGCCGCAATTCGGCAGTAGGCAATCAGCCCGGCAATGTATCCGTTGCGGCAGTCTTCCTCCATCTTGTTCGGCTGCTGATTGACAAGCTCCCGCAATTCCTTCCAATGGCTCCTGATTCTCTCAAAGTCGCCGCTGACTCTTGCCCACAGCCACAGCGGATACAATCGCGCCACATCGCTCCGCATTATGTCGTCGTTGACGCTGAATCCGCCGCCGGCGGACTCAGCGGGATCGTCATACAGCGAACGAACGGCCCCTCCCGCCGGCTCGAACGTCCGCCGCCCCGTCGCCCCCTCCAACGGCCCGCCCTGCGAATACATCCTCGCAATATATTCCCTCACCTTATTCCGCAGGTCGTCGTCGAGATAGTTGTAGGCCCGCGCCAGGGTATAAAGTGTTTCGGTCGGCTCGGTGAAAAACCGGTATGCCTCGCGCGGATGTTTGCCTGCCGGAAAAACCAGAGGACGCCAGTCTTTGCTAATCAGCTCTTCCACACAATCGGCCAGCTCGCTCTTGCGACGCTTCAACTCGCCTTCGTCCCCCAAAGGCCCCTTCGGGCCTTCGAATTGTATCGCCCGCTCCTCCCAGATAAAGTGGTCGAGCTTGTTATCGCCCGGCGCTGCAATCGATCCTGCGCCTTGTGTGTCAATCGGAATTTGTCGCGTGCCCGGGACCTTGCCGGGAAGGCCCTTGAGCACGTGATTGAGCCGTGGCATCTCCAGCGTGTCCCAATCCCACGCAAGCTCCTGAATCTTCTTCCATTCATCATCCGTCAGCTTCGCCGAGGGCGCCTCGGACTCCCTGGCCGCCTGCCCGCCCGCCTTCATCCTGTACGCTATCACCGCCGCGCCCGCATTTATCTCGTGAGCGGGGACATAATAGAAACTGTCACCCGCTATCGAAACGGGCGTGTCTATCACCGACCCGCCGCCATACACGGCCGTCCCGCGAGCCAGCCATTCCTTGCCCACAGGCAGCGCCTCATTGCGCAGGACCGCCGCCCATATTCCTATAGCCTCTGCGGGCTTAGGCTCGTGGATATTCCGGCAAAACGGCTCGCCATACCCTTTCAGCGTATCCAGGTCCATCGCGTTGACGTTGTCCTGGTGTGTGTTAATCAGCACCCGCCCGCCGACCGACAACTGGCACTGCTCGTCGTGCACCAACAGCAGACTGTCGTGCCACCCGTAAGTCCGCGACTGGTCCATTATCGGCGTGATCCACCCGCTCGACGTATCGAGATAGCCCACGTTCAAAAAGGGCGAGTAATGCTGATACCGGCTCCTAAGCAATGCCTGAAACTTTACAATCACTTTCCCGTCCGGCGTGACAATCGGCGGAGCGCCCGTCCCGTTCATGCTCTCGGCATACACAATCGGGGCAACAAACTTCTGCCTGCCCGTCCCGCCGTCAAGCACAAAAAACGTCGCATAAGCGGGCTGTTCGGTAAGGCGATTGCGAATATAATCGAGCTGCGCCCTGTACGTCTCGGGCTTTTCCAGCAGCTCAAAGTTCTCCCTGGCAAGCCGCTCATTCTCCTCTTTCGTGTGCCGCCAGCTCGCAAAATCCCCGAATATCTCCTTGACCATATCGAGGAGAATGGGGTCGAATGACTCCAGTGAAAAGGCCGGCGTGACAGTCACCATCACCGAACCATCCGGAGCCACCACGGGAT
>CAYGZM010000056.1:0-23348 GCA_964354365.1 uncultured Pirellulales bacterium | reverse complement strand
ACGAGAGCAGGGACCATCACCAGAATTTCCTCGATTGCGTCAAGACCCGCAAGAAGACGATCACCCCGATCGAGATTGCTCATCGTTCGATTAGCGTCGGGCTGCTTGGCGAGATTGCGATGCTGACCGAGCAGAAACTCAAATGGGACCCGGACAAGGAGGTTTTCGTCGGCAATGATGCGGCAAACAGGATGCTTTCGCGGCCGATGCGCAGCCCGTGGCACCTTTGAGATTGGTGAATAGTGAACGCTTATAGCCCATTTGATGCGAGTTTGGAAGTGGCCGATATGAGACCGAGACGAGTGAGTCGGCGTGATTTCTTGCGGAAAGCGGCCGGTGTTTCGATGGCGGCGGCGAGTGTTCCGTATTTTGTTCCCGGCTCGGCGCTGGGCAGAGAAGGCGGCGCGGCGCCGAGTGAGCGAATTACGATGGGTTGTATCGGAGTGGGCAGCCGGGGCACGGGCAATATGCGGAGTTTCCTGGGACGGAGTGATACGCAGATATTGGCCGTGTGCGACGTGGATAAGAATAATCGGGACAAGGCAAAGAAGATAATAGACGACAAGTACGGAAACAACGACTGCAAGACATATCTTGATTTTCGCGAAGTCATCTCCCGCGACGATATTGATGCGCTGTCACTCGCGCTTCCGGACCATTGGCATTCGATTCCCGCGATTATGGGCGCTCGGTACGGTAAGGATATTTACGCGGAAAAGCCGCTGGCCAGGACCATTCGCGAAGGCAGGGCGATGGTCGAGGCGGTTACGTGGTACGGCAGGGTCTGGCAGACCGGCAGCCAGCAGCGCTCGACCGGCAATTTCCATAAGGCGTGCGAACTGGTTATCAACGGCCGGATCGGTAAGGTCGCGAGGGTCGAGGTTGGCCTGCCTACCGGCAGAGGCGGCGAGAACACCCCCGTACAGCCGGTTCCGGAGGGTCTGGACTGGGATTGGTGGCTCGGCCCGGCGCCATGGCGGCCGTTCACGGGCTTCGGGCGAAATGGGCCGCACTGGGATTGGCGATGGATAATGGACTATTCGGGGGGACAGCTCACGGATTGGGCCGGTCACCATATTGACATTGCTCATTGGGGTCTGGGCCTTGACCGCACCGGCCCGATTGAGATTGAGGGCGCGGGGGAGTATCCGAGAGACGGGATTTACGATACGCCGACGGCGTATAAATTCACGTGCAAGTACGATAACGGGGTTGTCATAACGGTTGCCAACAATAAGCAGATCCCACAGGGAACGAAGTGGTACGGCGACAAGGGTTGGATATACGTCAATCGCGGCAAGCTTGAGGCCGATCCGAAAAGCGTTCTCGATGAGGTGATTGGGCCGAACGAGATACATTTGTACGAGAGCAGGGACCACCACGGCAACTTCTTGGAGTGCGTCAAGAGCCGCAAGGAGACTATCGCCCCGATCGAGATTGGGCATCGGTCAATCAGCGTCGGGCTGTTGGGTGAAATCGCGATGCTGACCGAGCAGAAGCTCAAGTGGGACCCGGAAAAAGAAGTTTTCCTCAACGGTGGCGCTGCGAATCGGCTGCTTTCGCGGCCGATGCGCAGCCCGTGGCACCTGTAGAATTGACTATTGAGAACACGTTGCTGGTTGTGAAATGGATATCGCAGAACAAGGAAAGGGTAAAAAATGAGTAAGACCAGATGGTTTATTGGTGTTGCACTTGCTTGTGCAGTGTGTGTTTTGGCGCTGACGAGCAGCCTGCGGGCGGAATCGCCTAAGGAGCTGCGTCAGCTTAGCGCACAGGAGATTGAGAAGATAGCGGCGGCATTGCCGTCGAAAGCGGTCGTCGAGGCCAAACCGAGGAAAATGCTGGTTTTCTGGCGCTGCGAGGGGTTTTTCCACGGTTCTATACCCGTTGTGAATAAGGCGCTGGAGATGATGGGCAAGAAAACGGGGGTGTACGACGTCGTGATTACGGATGATTATTCCGTGTTCACGCCCGAGAAGCTCAAGGAGTTCGATGCGGTCTGTCTGAATAACACCACGGGTATGAAGTTCGATCCGAAAGAGACACCCGAGCGCTGCAAAGCCCTGCTCGATTTTGTCAAGAGCGGCAAGGGCATTGTCGGCGTTCACGCAGCCACCGACAACTTCAAGCAGTGGCCTGAGGGCGAGGAGATGATGGGCGGCAAGTTTACAGGCCATCCGTGGGGCGGCGGCGACACGGTGGCGATCAAGATCGATCAGCCCAACCACCCGCTCATGGCGCCGTTCAAGGGCAAGGGCTTTAAGGTGAAGGAGGAGATTTATCGAACTGAGCCGCCGCTGTATTCACGAAGCAAGCAGCTTGTCTTGATGAGTCTGGATATGAGTGATCCGGCCACAAAAGCGAAGGCATCCAAGCCGAGTGATGCGGACACGGGGATAAGCTGGGTCAAGAACGTGGGGGAGGGCCGCGTATTCTATTGCTCGCTGGGCCACAACGACGAAATCCTTATGAATGAGGCCATTTTGCAGCACTACCTGGCGGGTATTCAGTTCGCATTTGGCGACTACAAAGTTGACACAAAACCGAAACCGTAACATAGCTCAGGAAAGGGATTTGAAATGGAACAACAATTGCTTGAGAAAGTGAAGACTTACGACTGGGGTCAGAGCCGTGTGGCGCTGACGGAGATAACCGAGAATATAAAGAAGGCGCACGGCAACAAGGCCGAGACCGAAGGTATTGAGAAGGGCCTGTTGGGGGTGCTCGATTCGGACGCCAAGCAAGCGGGCAAGCAGTTCGTGTGCAGGCAGTTGAGCATCATCGGCACGGACCAGTCGGTTCCGACTCTGGCCAAGATGCTGACGGGCGATGAGACCTCGGATATGGCGCGGTATGCCCTTGAGCGGATACCGGGTGCGGCGGCGGATGCGGCTTTGCTCGATGCCCTGCCAAAGGCCAAAGGCAAACCCCAGATCGGTATCGTCAACTCTCTTGGTCAGCGTAAGTGCAAGAAGGCATCCGGTGTTCTGGCGGGGCTTCTTGGCAGCTCCGACGAGACGCTGGCTGCGGCCGCGGCTGCGGCTCTGGGCCAAATAGCCGATGCTGAGGCCTGCGCGGCGCTGGCAAAGGCCAAGGGCACAACCAAGGGCAAGGTGCAGATGCGGGTTTTGGATGCGTATCTCAGATGCGCCGACCAGCTTGCGGCGGAAGGCAAGAAGGCCCAGGCCGTGGCGATCTACAAGGAATTGAAGGGCCAGGATATGCCCAAGCCGATTCGCACCGCTGCACTGCGAGGCGAGATTGGCTCGACAACAACAAAGTAGGGACGGCAAATGAAACGAATGCGCATTGTCCTGGGTGCTTCGGCTGTTTTGTTTCTGTGCGCCGTTGGTGGCCAAGGCACGGGTGTTTGCCTGGGTGCAGAGGGTGGCGGCGGCGATGCCGTCGGGATAGTCCTCGACATCCTCAAGAGCGGCGATCAGGAGATGCAGGCGGTTGCTATCGCGATGGTCAAGGACATGGAGGGAGCCGAGGTTACCAAGGCCCTGGCAAAGGAGCTGCCGAACCTTTCGCCCACAAGCCAGGTGCAATTGCTCTCGGTATTTGGCGACCGCGGGGACACGGCGGCGCTGCCTGCGGTTGTGGCGGTGCTTAAGGGGCCGGATGAGTCCGTTCGTGTTGCGGCTCTTAAGGCGATAGGGCAATTGGGTGACGCCTCGATGGTGCCGTTGTTGGCCGAGAGAGCGGCTGCTGCCGCCGGCCAGGAGCAGAAGGCGGCGCGCGAGGGCCTGTATCGTCTGCGGGGCGCCGGCGTTGACGAAGCGATCTTGGCCGGGATTGCCGAGGCCCAGCCAAAGACCAGGGTTGAGCTGATAACGAGCCTGGGTCAGCGGAACGTTTCTGCCGGCGTAGAGACGCTGTTGAAGACGGCAAAGGACGCCGACCGTGCGGTTCGGGTCGAATCGTTAAAGGTCTTAAGCGCGGTTGCGCGCCCGGAACAACTGCCCGCCCTCGTGGATTTGCTGATAAACGTACAGAGCCAGTCTGATCGGACCGAGGCGGAAAAGATGGTTGCAGCGGTTGCGCACAGGATTGAGAAGAAGGATCGCCGGGCGGAGGCCGTTTTGGCCAGGCTGCCCGAGGTCAATGACGTCAAAAGCAGGTCTTCTCTTTTGCTCGCACTGGGAAGAATTGGCGACAACAGTGCATTGCCGGTGCTTCGCAAGGAGCTGGGCGGTAAGGACCTCGACGTGCAGACTGCGACGATTCGTGCTTTGTCTGAGTGGCCAACGCCGGAGCCTGTCCCGGTTCTGCTGGCCATAGCCGGCAAATCGGATAACCAGCTGCATCGCATACTGGCGCTGCGTGGTTTTGTCCGGCTGCTTGGCTTGGAAACCAATCGCCCGGCAAACGAGACGATTGAGATGTACAGGCAGGCGATGGCTTTGGCGCCGAACGCAATGGAGAAGAGGGGCGTGCTCTCAGGGCTGTCCGCCGTGGCAAGTGCCGATGCGCTGAAAATGGCTGCGAGCTGTTTGGAAGACAAGGAACTCGTTACGGAGGCGGAGGTAGCTGTTGTCAGGATCGCGCAGAGTATCTACAAAGAATATCCTCAGCAGAGCGCCGATTTGCTCAAGAAGATCATTGCGACTACGAAGAATGAGTCGGTTCGTCAACAGGCTGAGGACATAATGAACCCGCCGCAAAAGAAGGCCGACGCAGAAGGCGCGGCCGGATGAGTAGGTATCATACTGGAGAAGAAATTATGATTAGCAAGCTGATGGTCAAGTGCCTCAAGTGTGGTTTTCGATTTAATGGACGCAGAGTTGCTGTGGCAGTGCTGCTGTTTGCTTTGCCTGTGATGCTTTCTTCGTGCGGTCGTTCCAACAGTGCGGATTCCGCCGGCGCAGGTGCGGTTAAGGAGAGCTTTGTGGATGAGGCCAGGGCAGCGATTCAGGGCGCCGATGCGGCCATGGGGGACTGGAAAGGGAGCTGGCAGGTGAGCGGTGGAGGCGATTCGGGGCCGTTGGCTGCGCAGGTGATAGCGCTGGGCAAGGGCCAGTACCGGGCGAATTTCCTTGAGGCGTTCGACACGCGGACTGCGCCGCTTGGGGTGCTGGACGGCAAGCGGCAGGGGGACGTGGTCAGCTTTGCAGGACGGGCGAAATATGAAAACAGCGCCTTCGATGTGAAAGCCGCCATAAAAGGGGATAAACTGACGGGCACTTTCGAGGGGCCGGACGCCTCGGGAACGTTCGCGCTGGAGCACGTTTTCCGGGTTTCGCCGACGATGGGCGCCAAGCCGCCTAAAGGCGCGGTCGTGCTTTTCAACGGCAAAGACTTCAAGGAATGGAAGACTGCCGATAAAAAAGAGGGTGAGGACCAGGTGAAGTGGGAGCTTGTTGACAAAGCGATGAGGGTCAAGCCGGGCGCCGGGTCGATCATAACTAAAAGGCAGTTCACCGATGTAAGCCTGCATATAGAGTTTCGCAGCCCGTTTATGCCGGATGCTCGCGGTCAGGGTCGCGGCAACAGCGGTGTCTATCTGCAGGGCAGATACGAAGTGCAGGTGCTTGACAGCTACGGCCTGGAGGGCCTGGACAACGAGTGTGGGGGGATATACACGGTTAAGGCTCCGCTTGTGAATATGTGCGCCCCGCCCGGCCAGTGGCAGACTTATGATGTTACTTTCAGCGCGCCGCGTTTCGACAGTGCAGGCAAGATGGTGAGCAATCCCACGTTGACGGTGCTCCATAACGGCGTACTGATTCAGGATAGGACCGAGGCCAAGGGACCGACGACAGCGGCGCTTGGCGGCAAGGCCACCGAGCCGGGCCCCATATACCTGCAGGACCACGGCAACCCGGTGGAGTATCGCAACATCTGGGTTATCGAACGTTGAACCATCGGGCCGGCGAAGACAGGGCTTTGGAATAATGGTTTTCGGTTACGTACCGAGATTGTGAAATGAAGCTTTTTTATTATGGCTGTGCCATTTTGTGAAAGGAATATGAGTATGGACGATCGGAAAAGAAGAAACGGACAACAGGATAGCAAGATATCGCGCCGCGCATTTATGGGCAGCGCAGCGGCGGTCGCGGCGTTCACGATAGTCCCGCGGCACGTCCTCGGCGGTCAGGGCAACAAGCCTCCGAGTGAGAAGCTCAACATCGCCACAGTCGGGGCCGGCGGCATGGGCGCGGGTAACACCGGCGCATGCGGCGGCGAGAATATCGTGGCGCTGTGCGATGTCGATGAGCGACGTGCAGCCGACACCTTCAAGCGTTTTCCCAACGCCAGGAAGTGGAAAGACTTCCGCAAGATGCTTGATGAACAGAAGGAAATCGAGGCCGTGATTGTCGCCACGCCGGACCACGTGCACACGCCTGCCGCTATGGCTGCGATGAAGCGAGGCAAGCACGTATATGTGCAGAAACCGCTGACGCGGACCGTGTGGGAGGCTCGAATGCTGACCGAGGCGGCGCGGAAGTACAAGGTCAAGAGCCAGATGGGCAACCAGGGCCATTCGGGCGAAGGTGTGCGGCTGATTTGCGAGTGGATCTGGGATGGGGCAATCGGGGAAGTGCGTGAGGTCCACGCCTGGACGAATCGTCCTATCTGGCCGCAGGGCATCGACCGTCCAAAAGATACGCCGGAAGTACCGAAGGAGCTCGACTGGGACCTGTGGCTCGCAGGGTCGCCGGAACGTCCGTATCATCCGTGTTATCTGCCGTTTAGCTGGCGCGGCTGGTGGGACTTTGGCGGCGGGGCGCTGGCGGATATGGCCTGCCATTTGCTGGACCCGGTCTTCTCGGCGATGAAGCTCGGCTACCCAACGAGCGTGCAGGGCGACGCGGCGGATGTGAATGACGAGACGTTCCCCAAGGCCTCAACGGTTGTGTATGAGTTCCCGGCCCGCGAAGGTATGCCGGCGATGAAGCTGTACTGGTATGACGGCGGCAGAAAGCCGCCTCGGCCCGAGGAGCTCGAGGCGGGCAGGGAGATGACGAGCGTCACTTTCTACGGCAGCAAGGGAAAGCTGATGTGCGGCGAGTATGGCGACCAGCCGCGGCTGATCCCCGAAACAAAGATGCAGGAGTACAAGCGTCCGCCCAAGACGCTGCCGAGGGTCAACGGCAGTCACGAACAGAACTGGATCGACGCCTGCAAGGGCAAGCTGGATGCTGCGTGCTCGAACTTCGACTATTCGGGGCCTATGACCGAAGCGGTCGTGATGGGCAATCTATCGCTGCGAAGAGAGATAGTCGGCGAAAAATTGATGTGGGACGGCAAGAATATGAAAGTCACAAACAACGACAAGGCCAACAAGTACGTCAATCTGCCCTATCGCAAGGGATGGTCCCTTGAAGAAGTGTAGGAAAGCGCAGGCAGAGGGTCGCTGAAAAGAATTACTGTTCGTTGAGAAAAAGGGACATAGTCATGAAGAAGCGAAAAGTACGGGACACGCAGGTGCGTATCTCGCGGCGGCAGTTTATGGGCAGCGCAGCGGCGGTTGCTGCGTTTACGATTGTGCCGGCGCATGTGCTTGGCGGGCCGGGTAAGAAGGCCCCGAGCGAGAAGCTCAATATCGCCGGCATCGGAGTGGGCGGTCGCGGCGCAGCCGACATCAACGCGTGCGAAGGCGAGAATGTCGTTGCTCTTTGCGACGTTGATGAGAAGCAAGCGGGCGGGACGTTCAAGAAGTTCCCAAATGCCAAAGTCTATAAGGATTTCCGCGAGATGCTCGACAAAGAGGGCAAGCGGATCGACGCGGTGACTATCGGCACGCCGGACCATATCCACGTGCCTGCTGCAATACGGGCAATGAAGATGGGCAAGCACGTCTATTGCGAGAAGCCTATGGCGCATACGATCCGGGAGGCCCGCGAGATGGCGCGCGTGGCGAAGGAGACGGGCGTCGTAACCCAGATGGGCAACCAGGGCCACGCCGGCGAGGGGCTGCGCCTGTATTATGAGTTCATCAAAGATGGGGCAATCGGCGCGGTCAAGGAGGTTCATGTCTGGACCGACAGGGCCGGCGTTCCGGGCGGAAGGGCATGGTGGCCCCAGGGCGTTGACAGGCCCAAAGATACACCGCCGGCGCCGGAGACGCTGGACTGGAATCTCTGGCTCGGCCCGGCCCCCGTCAGGCCGTACCACCCTGATTATGTGCCCTTCAAGTGGCGCGGCTGGTTTGATTTTGGGTGCGGGGCGCTTGGTGACATGGCGGTGCACAACGCCGATCCGGCGTTTTTCGCCCTGGAGCTTGGGGCGCCAATCGCCGCCGAGGCCGAATCAAGCCCGGTGAATGATGAGACTTTCCCCAAGTGGGCCATCATCACGTACTATTTCCCTGCCAAGGGCGACCGGCCCGCGGTGACGATGAAATGGTATGACGGCGGCAAGCTGCCGGAATGTCCGCCGGAGCTCGAAGCAGAAGGGCGTAAGCTGGGCGACAACGGCATTCTATTCGTTGGCGACAAGGGCAAGCTTCTTGGCCCGAGCCACGCCGGAGCGCCCAGGTTGATTCCCGAATCGAGGATGAAGGAATACGGTCGTCCGCCGAAGATGCTGGAGCGATCGGGTGACCATCACCAGGAATGGATTCAGGCCTGCAAGGACGGCAAGCCCCGGAACGCAAAGTCCGGCTTCTGGTATGCCGGTCCCTTTACCGAGGCCCTGCTCGTGGGCAACCTGGCGGTGCGAACGGGTAAGCGGATCGAGTGGGACAGCGAGAATATGAAGGTCCCGAACGTTCCGGAGGCCAATAAGTACGTCAGCAAGACATATCGCTCCGGCTGGGAGATTTAAGGTTTGCATTTGACTATGGGCCCTGACTTTGCAGGTAGCTGCACGACGGGCCCCTTATTTTCGACTTTGATGGTGGGCAGAGCCCGCCCCGGCAATTTTTCAGGTGCGGGCACACAATGTCAGGAGTCACATTATGAAGGATAGAAGCATATCTCGGCGTAGGTTTATGAGTGGTGCGGCGGGTGTGGCCGCGTTCACGATAGTGCCTCGGCGCGTGCTTGGCGGTGCGGGCAATACGCCGCCGAGCGAAAAGCTCAACATTGCGGGTATCGGCGTAGCCGGGCAGGGCGCGGGGGATCTTGGCGCCGTCGGCAGCGAAAACATTGTTGCGCTGTGCGACGTTGATTGGAGACATGCGGCCGATACGTTCAAGCGATACCCAAATGCGAGGAAATACAAGGATTTCCGCGAAATGCTTGATAAGGAGGATAAGAACATCGACGCGGTGATAGTGGCGACGCCGGACCACGTGCACGCGGTGGCGTCAATGGCGGCCATCAAAAGGGGCAAGCACGTTTATTGCGAGAAGCCGCTGGCCCATTCGATATATGAGATCCGCAAGGTCACCGAGGCGGCGCGAGAGGCCAAGGTCGCCACGCAATTGGGCAACCAGGGTCAGGCGTCGGAGAGCACGCGATTGGTTGCCGAGTTTATCTGGGCCGGCGCCATAGGTCCGGTGCGGGAGGTTCATTCGTGGTGCAACCGCCCGATCTCGCCTCGCGGACTGGACAGGCCGACGGATACGCCGGCGGTGCCGGAGGGGCTCGACTGGGATTTGTGGCTCGGCCCGGCCAAGTGGCGGCCTTATCATCCCTGGTATCTGCCCTTTAGCTGGCGCGGCTGGTGGGATTTCGGCACGGGCGTCCTGGGGGATATCGGGTGCCATCAGTTTGCCCCTATTTTCAGGGCGTTGAAGCCTGGCTATCCGACGAGTGTGGAGGCGTGCTCGAGCGGGGTCAATGAGGAAACGGCGCCTTTGGCGTCGATTATTCATTACGATTTTCCCGCGAGGGGCGATATGCCGCCGATGAAGCTGACCTGGTACGACGGGGGCCTTATGCCTGCTCGGCCGGCCGAGCTTGAGGACGGTCGGCGTTTCGGCGATGCCGACGACAATCTCTATGTTGGTGATAAAGGCAAGATGCTGAGCCACAGGCTGTTGCCGGAATCGCGAAATGCCGAGTACGGCAAGCCGCCTAATGTCCTGCCCCGTTCGCCGGGGCATCATCAGGAGTGGCTCAATGCGTGTAAGGGCGGCGAGCCGGCGGGGTCGAATTTCAACATTTCAGGGCCTATGGCTGAGGTCGTTTTGTTGGGCAATATCGCGGTGCGGATGGGCCAGCAACTCTATGAAAAGGGCCTAAAGCTGTACTACGATGGACCAAAAATGGAGATTACGAACCTGCCCGAAGCGAATAAATACATTAGGCCGGAGTTTCGTGAAGGCTGGACGCTGTGATGTAGTTAGGAGTTGAATTGTGAATAACAAGAAGTTGTCTCGACGCGATTTCATCGGCGCCGCGGGGGCGGTAGCCGCTTTTACGATTGTTCCGCGGCATGTTTTAGGGGGCGCCGGTAATACGCCGCCCAGCGAGAAACTGAATATCGCAGGTATAGGTGTCGGCGGACAGGGCGCATCCGACCTTCCGGCGTTGGAGAGCCAGAACATCGTGGCGCTGTGCGATGTTGACTGGAGACACGCGGCCGACACGTTCAGGCGCTACCCCAATGCAAAGAAATACAAGGACTTCCGCCGGATGCTCGACGAGGAGGACAAAAATATCGACGCAGTCGTGGTTGCGACGCCGGACCACGTCCATGCGCCGGCTTCAATGGCGGCCATTAAGAGGGGCAAGCACGTCTATTGTGAGAAGCCTCTGACGCACTCTGTCTATGAGGCGCGGATGATTGCCGAGGCGGCCCGCGAGCATAAAGTCGCCACGCAGATGGGCAACCAGGGTCAGGCGGGCGAGGAGACTCGCCTGCTGCGCGAATATATCTGGGATGGGGCCATTGGTCCCGTGCGGGAGGCCCACGTCTGGACGGACCGGCCTCTGAACGGGCTTAATAGGGTCTATTGGCCCCAGGGAGTGGATCGGCCGGCGGACAGACCCAAAGCGCCCGACACGCTGGACTGGGATTTGTGGCTTGGGCCTGCGCCGGAGCGGCCTTATAATCCTGCGTACCTGCCGTTTGTTTGGCGCGGCTGGTGGGATTTCGGAACGGGGGCATTAGGCGACATCGGCTGCCATGCGTTGGACCCGGTCTTCCGCGTGCTCAAGCTCGGGCACCCGACGAGCGTTGAGGCGATTTCCACCCTGGTCAACAATGAGACGTATCCTGTGGCCTCGGTTGTGCATTATCAGTTCCCCGCACGCGCCGACATGCCGGCGGTCGAGTTGACCTGGTATGACGGCGGGATGAGGCCTCCTCGGCCGGACGAGCTGGAAGACGACCGGCAGATGGGAACAAATGGGGCGCTGTTCATTGGGGACAAAGGCAAAATGCTCAACGGCAGGCTGATACCCGAGTCAAAGATGAGTGAATACAAAAAGCCGGACCCGACCATCCCCAGGTCGCCGGGCCACCATATTGAATGGATTGATGCCTGCAAGGGCGGCAAGCCCGCCGGCTCGAATTTCCCCGATCACGCCGGCCTGCTGGCGCAGGCTGTTCTTCTGGGCAATGTTGCGCTGCGGCCGGAGCTGAAAGAGCGAATGAACCGGACAAAGCTGATGTGGGACGGGGAGAATATGAAGATAACGAATGTTCCCGATGCGAATCAATTTCTGCAGCGGGAATATCGCAAGGGCTGGACATTGTGATTCACCGAATTAGGAGTTGAAATGTGAAGAAGACAACGATATCTCGTCGTGAGTTTTTAGGCGGTGCCGTTGCCGGTGTTGCGGCTTTTACGATTGTTCCTCGGCATGTTCTTGGCGGAGCGGGCAATACGCCGCCGAGCGAGAAGCTGAATGTTGCCTGCATCGGGATCGGCGGGATGGGCGGAGCCGATTCGGAGCAGGTCGGCACCGAATCGATAGTCGCACTGTGTGACGTTGACTGGAAGCAAGGCGAGGGGACATTCAAGAGGTACCCGAATGCGAAAAAGTACAAGGATTTCCGCGAGATGCTGGAGAAGGAAAAGGGCATCGAGGCGGTAACGGTATCGACGCCCGACCATACGCACGCGGTGGCGGCTGTGATGGCCATCAAGATGGGCAAGCACGTTTATTGCCAGAAGCCTCTGGCGCACGACCTCTATGAGGTCCGCAGGATGACCGAGGCGGCGCGCGAGCACAAGGTGATGACTCAGATGGGCACCCAGCTTCACGCGGAGGGGTATCTTAGGCAGTTGGTTGAGATGATTAAGACCGGCGTGATAGGCAAGGTCCGCCGGGTCGATATCTGGAGCAACAAGAACTGGGGCGGGGGCGTTCGTCCGACGGACACGCCGCCTGTCCCTGAGACACTGGATTGGGATTTGTGGCTTGGACCTGCCCCGTATCGGCCTTATCATCCGGTCTATGTGCCCGGCAACTGGCGGAGATGGTGGGATTTCGGGACGGGCACGCTCGGAGATATGGGCTGCCATATAATCGACCCGGCGTGGTGGGCCCTTGACCTGAAGTATCCGACGAGCATTGAGGCGACGCCGGGGCCGTTTAACGAGGAGACCTATCCGGAGAAAACGGTAGTGAAATGGGAGTTTCCGGCAAGAGGCGACCAGCCTGCCGTAACGATGAGCTGGTACGACGGGCAGAACAATCCACCACGGCCGGAGGAGCTCGAAAAGGAGCGAAATCTGCCGGACCAGGGCGGGCTATACTACGGTGATGAAGGTGTTATACTTGCCCCACACGGCGGCGGGGCGAGGCTGATACCGGAATCGCGGATGAAGGGGTTCAAGGCCCCCCAGCAGCTATTCGAGAGGGGGATCAACCACTGGCAGGAGTGGATCAGGGCCTGCAAGGGCGGCCCGAAGGGTTTGTCCAACTTCGACTATGCCGGTCCTTTGACCGAGACTATCCTTTTAGGGAACGTTGCAGCCAAAGCCGGGGCCAGGCTGGAGTGGAATGGGCAGAAGCTGGAAGTTACTAACGTGAGCAAGGCAAATGGGTATCTAAGACGCAAATATCGTCCCGGATGGGCGTTATAAGTGTAACGCGAAGGCTATTCGCGCAATGTAGTAAGGAGAAAACCAAATGAACGAACGTGTAAAGATCACAGTTGTGTTGTCGGCCGTTGTATTGGGCGCGGTGCAGATAACGGTTGGCCAGCTGACATCGTCATCAGGTCCGACGACCTCCAGCGCCCGGCTGCCCGGCGAGACGACGGCGGCCTACACGAAGAGATTGGTTGCTGAGACGTCTCGCAGGAGATTCGGGGAAGACCCCTGGAAGCTGGGGATGCAGGCGTACAGTTTCAATCGTTTCACGTTTGAAGAGGCGGTTGCGAAGACAAAGGCGCTTGGTATGCGGTATATCGAGGTTTATCCCGGTCAGACTCTGAGCAAGGAAAAACCCGACGTCAAGACGGACCACAATATGTCCGGCCAGGATAAGCAGTTGATGATGCAAATGCTGCGCGAGGCGGGTGTGAAGCTGATGAACTACGGTGTGGTCGGACTGCCGAACAACGAGGCCGAGTGCAGAAAGGTATTCGATTTTGCCAAGGACGTGGGAATTGAGACGATTGTCTCGGAGCCGCCCGAGGACGCCTTCGAGCTTATCGACAAGCTGTGCCAGGAATACGAGATTAACGTGGCGATTCACAACCATCCCAAGCCCTCGTATTATTGGGATTCCGAAACCGTGCTCAAGGTCTGCAAAGGTCGGAGCAGGCGGATCGGGGCTTGTGCGGACACGGGGCACTGGATGCGTTCGGAGCTTAATCCGCTCGAGCAGATCAAGAAGCTCGAAGGACGCATTATCAGTCTGCATTTTAAGGACCTCGATCAGGGTCACGATGTGATATGGGGTACTGGAAAATGCGATGCCGGGGCGATATTGACCGAGTTGAAGCGTCAGAACTTCAAGGGCGTCTTTTCCATTGAATATGAATACAACTGGCTGAACTCGATGCCGGAAATAGCAGGCTGTGTGTCCTTCTTCGAGCGGACAGAGGCCGAATTGGGGCTGAGCGACTTGAAGTGGATATTTAACGGCAAGGACCTGAACGGATGGGATGGCGACCCGCGGCTGTGGTCGGTCAAAGACGGCGTTATTCGCGGCGAGACAACGGCGGAGAACCCGGCCAAGGGCAACACGTTCATCATTTGGCGGGACGGCAAGCTCAAAGACTTCGAACTGATGCTCAAATTCCGCATCCAGAACGGCAACTCCGGTGTGCAGTATCGCAGCAAGGAGGTGAGGAAATGGGTGATTGGCGGTTATCAGGCTGAGGTTGAGAACACGCCTGGCAAGGTCGGCTTCCTTTATCACGAGGCCGGCCGTGGCTGGCTGGTCAACGTCGGCGATATTATGGTCATCGACAAGGACGGCGCCAAGAACGTCATCGGCAACGTCTCTGACAAGGACGAGCTGATAAAGGCCGGCTATTACAACGACAAGGACTGGAACGAGTATCACATTATCGCTCAAGGCAACCATTTGACACATTACCTTAACGGTTATCCGACGATGCAATTGATTGACCTCGACCGCCTGACTGATCCTGACGACCCGAAGGATACCAAGGGCGCCGCGAAGGAAGGTTTGCTTGCATTGCAGATTCACGCAGGCCCGCCGATGGTCGTGGAGTTCAAGGACATCCGCATCAAGGAGCTGCCGCCCAAGTACGATGACGCAATCGTGCTGTTTAACGGCAAAGACCTGGATAACTGGGTGGTCAATGGCGACAAGAATAAGAGCAAGTGGGTGGCCGGCAAGGCTGCGATGTCGTCCGACGACCCTAAGCAGCTTGTCAACAAAGGCGGCAGCGGCGAAATGATCAACTTGGCTGCACAGCACGGCGATAGCCTCGATATCTACTCCACGGAGAAGTTCGGCGACTGCCGAATCGAGCTTGAAGTGATGGTCCCCAAGGGCTCAAATTCCGGCATTTACGTTATGGGCGAGTATGAGATACAGGTGCTGGACAGTTGGGATAGCGTGAAGATGGGCGGGGGCGATATGGGCGCGGTTTATGGCGCCAGTCCCCCGCAGGTTAACGCTACAAGGCGCCCGGGCGTGTGGCAGAAGTACGTTATTGATTTGAAGGCTCCCAAGTTCGATGCCAGCGGCAAGAAGGTCGAAAACGCCGAGCTTGTGAGGGTCGAGCTGAACGGCGAGGTGATTCACAAGGAGAACCTCGTACTGGCCAGTCAGACCCCGGGCGGCATCACCGGCAAGGAAGCGGCGACCGGGCCTCTGATGTTCCAGGGCAATCACGGGCCGGTGGCCTATCGCAATATCATAGTCAAGCCGCTGCGCAAATAGGGCAGATGCTCGCTTGACCGGAATGTCAGGCGCAGTTATAGTGTTGGACCATTGTTTGGTTGACGGTTATGTTACATTTTTGGAGTTGACAAAAGCGCAATGAACAATCACAAAACAAAAAAGGGAATAGACAGACGTAGCTTTATTAAATCAACCGCGGCTGTAGGGGCGGGTCTGGCGTTTTCGCCTATGGTCCTGGGGGCGGCAAGCGGCGGGTCCGATGACCTGAATATTGCTATTCTGGGCTGCGGAGAGCAGGGCCAGGTGCTGATGAACGCCATCATAAAAGGCCAGGTTCCGGGCGTTCGTTTCAAGGCCATCTGCGACATCTGGACGGAGTACAACCAGAAGCGTGTTTCGGGCATACTCAAGGCCTACAAACACGAGCACAACACCTACGAAGACTACAAGGAGATGCTCGATAAGGAGAAGGACCTCGATGCAGTGCTGGTCGCGACGCCTGATTTCTGGCATTCTCCGCACGCGGTGGCCTGTATGGAGGCCGGCAAGCACGTCTATTGCGAGAAGGAAATGTCGAACACGCTCGAAGGCGCCAGGAAGATGGCCGAGACGGCGAAGAAGACCGGCAAGCTGCTGCAAATCGGTCACCAGCGTCGGAGCAATCCACGCTATCGGCACTGCTACGAGAAGCTCATAGCCGAGGCAAAGCTGCTGGGGCGGATTACGACGGTGAACGGTCAGTGGAACCGCAGCAAGACCGCGTGCGAAGACGCCGGCTGGCCAAAGAAGGCCGAAATAGATGCGGCGACGCTCGAGAAGTACGGCTTCAAGAGTATGCAGCAGTTCAGGAACTGGCGGTGGTACAAAGGATTGGGCGGCGGCCCGATAGTCGATCTCGGCTCGCACCAGATTGACATCTATAGCTGGTTCCTCGGCGTCAATCCGAAATCGGTAATCGCCAGCGGCGGCATCGACTACTGGAAGGACCATGACTGGTACGACAACGTTATGGTCATTTACGAGTACGAGACGAAAGATGGGACAGTCAGGGCGTTCTATCAGACGATAACGACCAACAGCGCCAAGGGATACTTCGAGACGTTTATGGGCGATGAGGGGACGCTGGAAATATCTGAGGCCTCCTCTCGCGGCAGCATCTATCGCGAGGCCTGGGTGCCCGCCGATAGTTGGGATAAATGGGTCAAGCTGGGTTATATCAAAGCGCCCCCCGTGGAAGAAGAGAAAAAGCCGGCCGGCGGCGATACGGTGCTGGATGTTCGTGAGTCGCCCAAGCCGCCGAGCTATGATATTCCCGTGACGATGGAAGGCAAGCTGTACCATCAGCCGCACCTCGAGAACTTCTTCAATGCCGTTCGCGGCAAGGCGAAACTGAATTGCCCGGCTGAGATAGGATACGAGACCGCCGTGACCGTATTGAAGGTCAACGAAGCGGTGGCGGCTGGCCGGAAGTTTGAGTTCAAGCCCGAAGATTTCAAGGCCTGAGCTCCTTTGCGAACGGCGGCTTTGTCAAGTGTCTTTGATCGATGTTAGCACGTTGAGAAAAGGATTGGTGGTGCGTTGAGAAGAATATTGATACTGACGGGCATCTTGTGTTTGCCGGTGTTGGTCCGCCCCTGGCGGGTTGCGGCGGCCGAGTCGGAACAGAAGATGCTTGGCGACGAGAGTGACGGCAGCCGGGCGCATCCGATTCACCTTATTCCCTTGATGACCGAGGAAGGCGAGAAGATCTCGCCCGATGACGATCCGCTCTTGCCTTTCTCAACCAGTAAGACCTGCGGCGCCTGCCACAGCTATTCGACGGTAACGAAAGGATGGCACTTCAACGCGGCCGATGCGGATATTGGCATCGAGGCGCACGGCCGGGTCGGACAACCGTGGATACTTGCTGATGCCCGGACGGGCATACAGATTCCGATCTCGTATCGTCCGTGGCCCGGTGTGTTCAAACCCGAGCAGGTCGGGCTTAGTCGGCTGCTGTTTTTGAAGATTTTCGGCAGGCATATACCGGGCGGCGGGATCGGGGAGCAGCCGGGCGAAGAACCAAGTGAGATTATGCGGTCGATGGTCTCAGGCAAGCTGGAGGCGAACTGCATGAGCTGCCACGATGCCGATCCGGGGCACAACCAGGCCGAGTACGCCGCGCAGGTCGTGCGCGAGAATTTCCGCTGGGCGGCTGCCGCCACCTGCAGCTTCACCGCGGTGACGGGCTCCGCCAAGGATATGCCCGACACTTACGACCCGATGATGCCGGAGCCGCCGGACGACCCAAAGCTTGTTCCCCCCGCCATAGCTTACCGAGCGGGCGCGTTCGATAGTGAGAAACGCGTTTTGCTCGATATTGAAAGAGAATCAGCGGCGAACCGGTGTTATTTCTGTCATTCCAATATGTACATAGACGGCGACGATGCCGAGAAGTGGTCGTCGGACGAGGATATTCACCTTACGGCCGGCCTGACGTGCGTCGATTGTCACCGCAACGGTATCGACCACAATATTATTCGCGGCTACGAGGGCGAGGCGGATGTATCTGCGAACCGCCTGTCCGCGAGCTCTTCGTGCAAGGGCTGCCATCTTCCCGGAGAACCGGGCGCTGAGCCGAGGGCGGGCCGACTCGGAGCGCCTGTGCCGGAGCATCTCGGCCTTCCGCCGGTGCACTTCGAGAGGCTGACCTGCACCGCCTGTCACAGCGGCCCCTGGCCCGGCGAAAAGACTTATCTTACGAAGACGTCGATGGCGCACCGCTTAGGAACGGTCGGCGTGAATAAATCCGCTGAGGCGCTTCCGCACGTTTTGGCGCCCGTTTTTGCGAAGCAGGACGACGGCAAAATCGCTCCTCACAAGCTGATCTGGCCTGCCTTCTGGGCGGATATGAAAGACGCAAACCTCGCCCCGATTGGTTTTGACGCCGTAAGGCAGACGGTCGGCAAGGTCATGGCCAGGCATGAGTTGCCGGCGTCCGGCGACTGGCCCGCCCTGACTGACGAGAATATCGTCGAAGCGCTCAAGGCGCTGTCGGCGGAGCAGAAGATTCGGGGCAAGGCCGTTTACATCAGTGGCGGCAGCCTTTACAGTCTCAGCGATTCAGGGCAGCTCGAAAAAAAGATGGACCACCCCGCGGCCCGGCCGTATCTGTGGCCTATCGCGCATGACGTCAGGCCCGCTGCGCAGGCATTGGGCATTCGCTATTGCACCGATTGCCACGCGACCGAAGCACCATTTTTCTTCGGGACTGTTGCAGTCGATACGCCTATCGCGGCTGTGCGTGAATCCGTCAGAGAAATGAGCGAGTTCCAGGATATTGACGCGACTTATGCGAAGGCGTTCGCCTTTTCGTTTGTGTTTCGCCCGATGCTGAAGATCGTGGCTCTTTGCTCGTGCGCTGTTCTGGGCCTTGTATTGCTGTTATACGGACTCAGGGCCTTGCGTTGTGTTGTCGGGGTGCTGTCCGGTCAGGATTGATATCTTCAGTAGAAAGTGTGAATGATGTCGCAAAAAGGAAAACAGAGCCCCCTCGATATTCTGAGGAGATTGGTGTATCTGGTTGCCGTGGTCTGCGGCGCTGTGCTGGCGATTACCGGCTTCTATCCGGTTTTAATCAAGGGTGAGCATATTTCAGGCTATCTGATGATGCTGCACGCGACGTGTGCCCCGGTCTTCGCTGCGTGTATGGCGGCCCTGGCGGTGATGTGGGCGGGCAGGTGCCGTTTTGAGCGGTTCGACTGCCCCGTAACCGCACGCCTCGTCTCGTGGCTGGGCGGCAAAAAGCCGGATGACGAGGTTGCCTGTGGAAGTCCCGGTGTGGGCCAAAAGGCGCTTTTCTGGCTGCTCATTGTGCTTTCGCTGCCCCTGATACTCTCGATAGTCTTGAGCATGTTTCCGCTCTTCGGAACGCACTACCAGGTGCTCTTCTTGGGAATGCACAGGTACGTAGCGGCGGTTTTCGTGTTGGCTGCGGCCCTGCACATGCTTTTGCTGTTCCGTACCCGAAGCAAGTAACGGTGCATTTGTCACCGGTCTGTCACTTGTCAAGCAAGAACGCCCGGCGGAGGGTGATGAGCTTGCGACTGACATTTTGATCCTTATGTATGCTGTTGCGCTGTCTATGGCGGGCAGCCATGGATGTGCGCTTTGTCTATTGCCCAACAGAGCCCTCTAAGGTGGGGGCGGAAAGGAGCGGGAGCCGATGCAGAAGAAGGTAAAAGTAGCCGTGGTGGGGCTGGGATTCGGAGCGGAGTTCATTCCAATCTATCAAAAGCACCCCGACGCTGAGTGTTATGCGATTTGTCAGCGGAACAAGAAACATCTCGACGAGATAGGCGACCAATTCGGGATCAAGAGGCGATTCACTAAGTTCGAGGACCTCCTGAGCATTGACGAATTGGATGCGATCCACGTCGTCTCGCCGATAGCCGACCACGCGTGGATGAGCCTGGAATCTCTCAAGGCGGGTAAACACACCGCGTGCACGGTTCCGATGGCGACGACAACAAAAGACTGTCTGGCAATTGCCAAGGCCCGGCAGAAATCGGGCAAGGTGTATATGATGATGGAGACGGCGGTTTACACCCGCGAGTTTCTCTATGCCAAGGAGCTGGTCGAATCGGGTAAGTTAGGCAAAATACAATTCATGAGGGGGTCGCATCAGCAAAATATGGGATTGCCGGGCTGGCCGGCATATTGGTACGGCTTTCCGCCGATGCACTATGCGACGCACGCGGTCAGTCCCCTGCTTTGCCTGGCGAAGAAGCGGGCCGAGTCAGTGGTGTGCTATGGGTCCGGGCGAATTCAGGAGGATTACATCGAGAAGTACGGCGCGCCTTACGCCGTTGAAACGGCGCTCATCAAGCTGGCTGATTCGGACCTTGCGTGCGAGGTGACCAGGTCGCTGTTCAACACGATCAGGCAGTACAGGGAGAGCTTCGACGTCTATGGGACGAAGCTGTCGTTCGAGTGGGAGCAGACAGCGGGGCAGGGGCCTGTGATCTATTCGGGGTATGAGGACGCCGAGAGGATAGAAGCGCCCGATTATGGAAAGCTGCTGCCAAAGCAGATAGCGCCCTTCACTGGACACGGCGTCTATGACGAGGAGCACGAGCACACGTCGTTTATTCAGGGCAGCGGGCACGGCGGGTCCCATCCGCATTTGACCCACGAGTTTGTCCGGGCCATTGTCGAAGGCAGGGAATCGGCGGTCGATGCTAAAACCGCGGCCAACTGGACTATGACCGGGATATGCGCCCACGAATCGGCGATGAAGGGCGGGGAAAGGATCGCTATTCCGCGGACGAATTAGGCGGTATCGGGGTGCGGAGAAATTTGTTCCGAAGGCACAAAATAGTGGTTGTTTTGTGGTGGGAGTGGTATATTACGCCAAAATCCGGCGAGGCGCCGGTGGAACATAATCGAGGTATCTTTGTTAGGAGAACGAATTATGAGTAATGGAGTACTGCCAGATTATGTAAGTATGGCCAAACCGAATCCGCCTGGGAATCGGGCTCCCTGGTACAAGAACACGGCACCGACCTACGCAGGGATATTCCTGTGGTTTGTGTTTTGGCAAGACGCTGCGAGCGGCGGTGGGAATACAGCCGGAGGTGTCTGTACGCTTCCAGGGGGCATTCTCTCTCATGGGGTTGGCTTGGCGCTTCTGGGGCTGATTGTTGCGGCCCTGCTGTGCCACTTCCTGTTCTACCTGGTCCCCGGATTACTTGGGCTGAAGACAGGACTTCCCCTGTACGTCGTCGGCACATCGACGTATGGCGTACAGGGCGGATTTCTGATGCCCGGCTTTTTGATGGGAGTGCTGCAATTCGGCTGGCTTGGCGTGAATGCCTATTTCTCGTCGTTGTTGCTTTCTGGCGCTGTTGGGGGTAATCCGGTGGCTCAGAAGATCATTGCGATAGTCTGGGCAGCGGGTGCAGCGTTCGTCGGACTAAAGGGCATTCAGTATGTTGCGAAGGTTGCGACGTATTTGCCGTTTATTCCGCTTGCAATTCTTCTAATTCTGTTTGTCAAAACGGTCGGCTCGGTGGGTGATTTTGACGCGGCACCGATTACAACTGCGGTTCAGGCAAACAATGCCGCGCTTGTGGCGAAGGCGACAGCCGAGGGCGGGGCCTTACAGTTGCCAACGGCTGCGCTTGGTGCATTCGGAGTCATTGCCTTGCTGATAACCTATGTGGTTGGCTTTTTTGCGACAGCGGGAGCAGCAGGTGTTGATTTCGGCATGGGCAGTAGGGATAAGAAGGATGTAAGTATGGGAGGCCTCGTAGGCATAGCGCTGGCGACGGTTGTCGCCGGCGGGTTGGCGATCCTAATCGCGGCGGGTGCACATGGAGCTGCAAATGGAGCGGATCCTACGACGTTGCGTGCAACAAATCTTATGGCGCACATCATGGGCTCTGATAAGACGGCCAAGGTGATGATGTTCCTTCTGGCTCTGGCTGCTTTCCCGCCAGCGTGCTTCTCGTCGTTCATTGCTGCGAATAGTTTCAAGACAACGCTGCCGAAAGTGAATCCCTTTATTTCGGTTGGTGTAGGAACGGCAGTGAGTGCTCTGCTTGCCGTGACGGGTTGGGCAGGGGACGTTATTGGTGTTTTCACTATTATCGGAGCGTCTTTTGGTCCCGTCTGCGGCGCCATGATGGTTGATTACCTCCTTGCGGGCAAGAAGTGGGCAGGTCCGCGGGCCGGTTTCAACGCTGCCGGCTGGATATCCTGGGTGGTTGGCTTTGCTGTTGGAATGGCTCCGTTGGTTGGGATCGCTAATATTCCGGCGGCGCCGTTGGCGGCTTTCATCGTGGGTGCGGTGCTGTATTTTGTCCTTGCCAAGGCAGGGCTTGAATCGAAGGTCCTGAAGATGCATGGGGCCTAAGCCCCCGAGGCTGAAAAGAGGGCAAATAATCGCCATCAGCGTGCGATTTTGCCCAATCTTTGTGAATTTGTCTGTAAGCAGGGATTCGGGAAATAACCGGATCCCTGCTTTATTGTTGAACAACGGGTTCTCCTTGCATAGAATACGGCAAGATGCTGTTGCCTCAAAGCGTTATATCCAAAATACTTATGTACTACTTGTGCCATAGACTTACCAACTTTTTTCGACGAGAACCAATTTCTTTGAAACGCAGGGGGCCGTGGCGCAATATACAATATGGATTCCCGCCCTTCGGCAGGCTCAGGGCAGGCCCCGCGCGGGAATGAAAAGGCAGATCAGTCGAAAAAAGTGGCTTTTCATCCTCGCTGGGCGCGTTTTTGGGCTGTAGGCAAGTGAAAAAATAGCCTTCTAAGACCTTGACAATCTTGCTCAAATCGAATAGCATATTGGTTTTAGCAGTGTGCGGTACGCAGCGTCTTGCCGCGTACCAAGCCGTTTCGTAGGCAAGAACAGAATCTGAGTTTTTGAGGTTAAAAGGACAATGATGAGAAAAGGGTTCAACTCAAGTGTGAAGATTTGTGTGCTGGTGCTGTTTGCGATGTCTTTGGTGTTTATCTGTTCGTGCAAGAAATCGGAGCCGGCCCCCGTGAAAGCCCCCGACAAGACCGAGGTGCCTAAGGCCCCCGACAAGGTCGAGACCGCCAAAGCTCCGGATAAGACCAAGCCCCCCAAGGTTCCCGATAAGGTTGAGACCCCGGCAGCCGGCGGTTTGGTTGCGATAGAGTTGGAGCTGCCCAAGCCGATGTTCGTCGGCACTCCTCAGGATACACGGGTCGAAAACCTCGAAAAACCCACTGGCAAGCCTCGTCCGCCATTTTTGGCGCCTGCAGGAACGAAGAACGTTGCAGAAGGAAAGCCGGTCTCGAGCAGTGACGAAGAGCCCATCATCGGCGAGATCGAAATGATCACCGATGGTGACAAGGAAGCCGCGGACGGCAGCTATGTTGAGCTTGGGCCGTTCACCCAGCATGTCACAATTGACCTTGAGAGTGCGTGTAACATATATGCCATTGTCGCCTGGCACTACCATAAGCAGGCCCGCGTCTATTATGATGTGGTGGTGCAGGTGGCCGACGATCCCGACTTCATAACCAACGTCAGGACGCTGTTTAACAACGATATCGACAACTCTTCCGGCTTGGGCGTCGGCAAGGATATGCACTATACCGAGACCAACGAGGGCAGGCTGATTGACGCCAAGGGCGTCAAGGCCCGCTACG
>CAYGZM010000055.1:0-23806 GCA_964354365.1 uncultured Pirellulales bacterium | reverse complement strand
ATTACCTAAGCGATTACGAGACAATACATTGCCGTTGAAAAGAAAAAATCAACAATGGTTCGACAGGCTCACCATCCTGAGTGAAGTCGAAGGAGCGATTTTTTCTCGGTACGGTGGGGCTTGCCCCACCGAAGTGGTGGGCTGAAGCCCACACTACGTCTAACCTGCAATTTTGCAGAAGCCTTTCACAGGCTTGTGCTTAGGGATGAAGGTGACATACACCTGTCGGAGGGAGACGTCGGTGTCATCGCGGAGCCCCTTTGTCGCTGCAAACCCGTGCGGTGCATATTTGAATTCCGGCAGAACGCACAAGCTTTACGCAGAAGCCGCCGGATACACGGCTGATGTTTTTTAGCTTTTTGGAAGAATTTTTTCAAGAAAACAGCGATTTTTGTCTATGCTGGTATTACAGGAATTATCGGCCCCAATTTGCAGGTCTGCGCCGGTATAGTTCGCGTTCGGAGGGCAGAGGGTGGCGGGGGCGAGGCGTTCACCGGTCGCGGTGATTTCCCGGAAATGTCACAATATCGCGGTTTACTGTCGTAAATGCTGTTAAAACCCATACTTGTGAGGGTAGGTACATGTGAATTATTTCGCAGGGGATGGTTTTGCAGGTCGCGCAGTTGCGCTTAACAAGGCCAAGCGGGCTTCGGCAGGGGGCAAGTGCAATTTGTTCATAATATTGCCTTTAGGGTGAGAAAAAAAATGTTAAGCGGGCAGGGTATTGAACCGATAAATTTCCGAGTAAAGAAGCGTTTTGGTTGTTTTTGAGGTTTGGAACTGACGAAAACTTTATGATCTTTTTAGGAAGCTCAGTGCCATGAAAAACATACAAGCCCAAAGGAAAAACAGAAGTGCCAAGAGAAAAGCCAACAGTAGCTTCTGGTTAGTGACGGGTTGCTCTCTACTTTTTCTGGCTTTCTCATTCGGCTGTGGCAACAAGTTCTTCGATCCTACGCAGGTAGGGAGGTTTCGTCCTGTCCCGTCTGTGAATGTTATTCTTGATTCACTGGGAGTGGCGGAGGAGACACCGGTGGCCTGGGAGCAAGGCCAGGAGCCTCGCCCGGCGGACACCGTGGTTATGGAGACGGACTACGTGTTCAGGTCCGGTGACATCGCAAGGATATCAATCTTTGAGCTGCTGCAGGATGGAGCCATGGCGGTTAATGACTACGTTGTCACCGAGACGGGGAAGATATCGATACCTGATGTCGGCGTGGTTGAGGCGGCCGGTCTGACCGAAACGCAGCTCGAAGAGGAGATACGCCAAATCCTGTCTCCGAGCATATTGAAAGATCCGTCGGTGACGGTAACCCTGATGGCGTCGCAGCAGCGGACGTTTTCGATATTGGGTGACGGCGTTCCCGCTCCCGGCAGATATCTAATACCTCGATACGATTTTAGGCTGCTTGATGCCCTTGCGACGGCCGGCGGGCCAAGGCAGTTTAACGTGAGCTACATTTACGTCTCGCGTAATAATGGGCCAAGCCAGGCGCCCGCTTCGGACCTGCTTGATGGCGGTCTCAACATGGAGCGTCTCGATCCAAAGTTGAAAACGCCGGGTCCAGGAGAGACAGAAGGAACCGGGGATGAAAAGATGTTGGAGATAATAACTCCGCGTGCGCAGGGCCGTCGGCGCCCGGTTAGTAACGTCGTGATAAGCTCATCCGAGATGGCCACCACGAGTGAGTTCGGGTCGCGACGGCCGTCGAACGGATCTGCAGGTTCCAACGGCTTGGCTGGTTTGCTCAGCGGCGGCTCCGAGACAGGCAGCGGACCGACGCAAGCCGTGGCGGACGAAACAGAGGCAGACACCGGGTCAGTGACATCGGTTGGTGCGGAAATGTGGCGGAAACCTGCGGACAATGAGAATGAGCAGGTCAGTGTCGCAGATATACTAAAAACATTGGCGGAGCGATCGAAGCAGGAGAAGGCAGCGGATGTGGCCACAAATGGTGCGGACAATTTGGCGCCGCCGACAAGGACAATGCGTCCGGCACCAAAGACCGTATCTACGGCGGACGTGACGGGGGGGGACATCCCAGTAAGGAGCCAGGCCGAGCCGGTTGCCCCGGCAGGTAATGAGGCCGGTTCGCTGGACTCGATAATGAAGACATTGGCCGACCGTTCGGCTGCCAAGCCCGTCGATAAGCAGGCAGTCGGAGGTGTGGTCAGCCCGCCGGGGCCGTCAACGGCGGTTGGCGAATCTGGTGCGCTTGAGCCGGGAGGTGTTGAAGGCATTCTAAAGTCGCTTGAAGAACGCCCCGGGCGTGAGAGTAAAGATGAGCGGGCGGATTGGGAAAATGTCTTGAAATCGTTCGCTGAGCCGCTACCGGGCGAGGAAAAGACCGAGGCGGAAGTGAATCTCGACGAGATGCTGAAATCGTTTGCCGAGCCCGATACCGGTATGGAAACAGGCGAACAAATCAAGACTGAAGGCGTAGAAGATGTAGATTTAGGCGTTGTCGTTCCTTTGGATGAGCAGCCTGTGGCGCCCGTTGTCGGCCCGGAGGGCCAGGCGGTTGGAGCTCGTGAAGAGCCCGGACGCATAGAGTGGGTATTCCAGGACGGCAAATGGGTGCCGATGCAGGTGGGCGCACCGACGGTGGTCAGGCCCGTGATCAAGATTGAGCCTCGCGACGAGACCGGCGGCGTCGTGGAACAGCCGCCAACGAGTGGTATGGAATGGGTCTCGGGGTCCAAGACGCGGCTACTGAAGATTCCGGCGGATAAGTTGATGGCCGGCGACCAAAGATACAATATCGTTGTAAAGCCGGGCGATTCCATATATGTGCCGGTCGATGTCATTGGCGAATTCTGTGTTATGGGCAACGTCAACAGGCAGGGTTATATTCCGATTACAGGGCGCCCGATGAATTTGAAAATGGCCATAGCCGCCGCCGGCGGCTTGGGGCCGCTCGCTATGCCAAAGCGCTGCGAGGTTGTCAGAAGGATTGGCAGGAAGAAGGAAGAAACCGTGATGGTTGATCTTGACAAGGTTTACAGCGGCGAACAGCCCGACTTTTTCATCAAGCCTAACGACCTTATCAACGTCGGCACGGATGCAACGGCGAGATGGCGAGCCGTTCTGCGGAATTCGTTCAGAGCGACTTACGGGTTTGGGTTCCTTTATGACCGCAATTTTGCCGACAGGGACTTCTACAACAGCCCGTGGCCATTCTAAGGTTGCTGATGTACAAAGCAGAAGAAGTGAAACCGTGGAATCCCACGGTTTCACTTATTTGTTCTTGGTTCCAAATTCTGATATGGTGGACAACATTGCCTCTACTTGTACAGGAGCATCCGAAGCCGGTACGTCCGTTGGAACGCGGCGTTGGCGCGAGCTTGGCGTGCATAGCTACGTCAAGATGTGTGTGATAGGAGGGTTGCTCTTTTATCTTTTCAGGGGCGAAATTGAGCGTGCTGTCCACACATGGGTAGCCGACAGTAGCTGGTCGCACGGTTTTCTGATCCCGCTTTTTAGCCTGTATTTTCTGCATCAGCACAGACAGAAGTTTTTGAGCCTTAAGACCAGACCGAGCTATGTGGGTCTTCTGTTCTTGGTTTGCGTCATTGTGCTGCATGCGGCCAACAAAGCCAGCCCGTCCGGCTACGCCTATCTTCAGCAGATAGCGCCGATAGCGACCCTTGTTGCGATTGTCCTGTTTCTTGGAGGCTGGGGTCTGATCAAATATGCGTGGCTGCCGATCTGCTTCCTGGCGTTTGCGGTGCCGCTGCCTCAGCGGCTGTATTTCAGCGCGACCATGCCTATGCGAAGACTTGCAGCGAATATCGCAGCGGCTTTGCTCTCTGTGATCAACGGCCTTGAGACGAACGTTGAGGGTGTGATAATCAGCGTGGTCTATAAGGGCCAGCGGATGGAGCCGGGCCTGAACGTTGCCGAGGCGTGCAGCGGCATGAGGCTGCTGATGGCCTTCCTGGCCCTGGGTGTGGCGATGGCGTATTTACACGAAAGGCCAATCTGGCAGCGGCTTGTCCTGTTGTCCAGCACAATCCCGATAGCGGTGCTGTGCAATGTTGTACGGGTGACGGTTACGGGTTTCATATATGTATTGATACACCCGAGGTACACGCAGGGAATCTATCACGACACCCTCGGACTTCTGATGTTGCCGCTGGCTTTCGGCTTATACGGTTTCCTTGCCTGGTTTATGTCGGGGTTATTCGTAGAGGAATCCCAGGGTGTTACCAAGGATGTTGTGGTTCGGAGGAATAACGCGTGATGCGAGGTGCGATTTGAGAGCTTATCTTCAGCCTGCATTTGTTATATGTGTTGTAATCCTGGCCCTGGGCGGCGTGGTAATGTCGAAGTTCGACATAGAACACGAGCCGTGGCTGTTGAAGAAGCCGTTGACGCTTCTGGAGCAGGAGGATTTAGGTCCTTACGTAATCGTAGCGAAGCAAAGGATCGAAAACGAGGATACGCTGAAGAATCTGGGTACGGAAGAGTACATTCAATGGATGCTGGATGATACAGAGGCTCCATTTGACAGCCCGACCCGGAAGGTCATGTTGTTTGTCACTTACTATGCGCTTGCGGATAGGGTTCCGCACGTTCCTGAAGAATGTTACGTTGGGGCGGGCCATCAATTGCTGGCGTCGGACGAGATGAAGTTCACAATTGAAAGCCTCGGTGGCGCCCAGCAGGTGCCGGGCAGACTTCTCGTATTTCAGAAGACAAGTTCGAATTTCTGGAGCGGCGGCGAGAAATTCTCGGCGTTTTACCTCTTCAGCGTTAATGGCATCTACGCGGATAGTCGAGAAAGCGCGCGATTTGCTTTGAATAAGAATATGTTCGGCAGGCACTCTTACTTCTGCAAGGTTGAGTGGAATTTTTTCGGGGATTCCGGTGTGAAGAGTTATCTTGACAAAGAAGAAGCAAAAAAGGCCGGGGAAAAGCTGCTGGCCGTGATTTTGCCGATTCTGGAAACCAAGTACTGGCCGACCGAAGAGCAGACAGCGAGTGACGAACAGTCGCAGGGTGGACGTGAATACGTGACAGGTGGCAGCGCATTTTGAATTGAACTTTTGAATATTGAAGCCGCTGAGAGCTGCAAGACGCGCCAGGAAAGGCTTTGTTAAATGCGGCGTCGGCGGCAGCAAAGTCCTGGTAGAAAAGGGGTAAATCTATGGCAAAGAGGAGGTTGAATAAGAAAATAGCATTCATTGGCTCCCTTGTTCTTGTCGTCTTTCTGGTGGCTGCAGTCGTAGTGATTCTTGCATTAAGCCGAGACCCTCAGAAGTTTATTGATAAGGGCGACGCGGCGCTTGCCGCGAAGGACTACAAGGCTGCAGAGCAGAGCTATCTGTCTGCGCTTGGGAAGGCAAGGAAGGATAAACGTAGAGAAGAAATCCTTCAGAAGCTTGTTGACCTGTCCATAGAATCGGGCGAGCTGGACTCTGTGGTGAGATACTGGGGAGGCATTATCACAATAAATCCTCAGAATGCGAAGGCCCGCTTCGGGCGGCTGGAGTATTTGTATATTGTCGCGGAGACCGGCAGCCGGCGGCTGTGGCAACAGGTCCACAAGGATGCAGTGGAATTCCTGAAAGTCGCCGAGGAAGCGGGGCTGCTGAATGAGAATGTTTCGCAATGGGACGTTCTTGTGCGAGCAGGAGAAAAGCCTCTCAATCACAGCTTGGGCGCCTATTTGCACCTGGTGAGGGGCCGCGCCATGCTTGAAATGGCAATGCTTGGCGCCGTGACGAACAAGGATGAATCGCTGGCTGAAGCCGTGGCCGACTTGGAAGAGGTCAAGAAGCTGGAGCCGGCGAATATCGAGGTATATCGCCATTTGGCCAATGCAGCGGTGGAGAAAGGAAAGGTCTTGTGGTCCAGAGGCAGTTTCCAGGATAGGGACAAGGTTGCGCTGGAGGCGAAAGTGCTTCTGGAGGAGGCGGTTGGCGTTGCGCCTGATGATCAGATGGCGCACATCAATTTGCTTATGTTGAAACTTGCGTTTGCGCAGAGGGATGAGCAGGCAAGAGAAGCGATCAAGGCGCTTGAGGACCAATTTTTGTCGCTGGCCGGGAAGTTCCCATCGAGTCCCCAAGTGTACGTTGCGGCTTCCGAGTTCTATTCGACCCTGTCATCATACACATTGTCGGAGGTCGGGCAGGCTTATCTTGACAAAGCCATTGAGGCGGCGGAAAAAGCGGTCGAAATGGACAAAGAAAACGTATCCTATGCCCTAAACGCCATGAACCTGCACTATCGGAAATCCTCGATTTTCAAGCAAACGGCCGATTTGTATCGAGCGATAGAATTGGCGAAGAATGGACTGATTCTGCGCGATGCCCAGGATACGTCGGGGCCGTGGAGCTTTGCGAACAAAATGAATCGCCTTATGTTGTATTCGTTTCTTGCGCACAGTTACATAGAGGAGGCGCTGGAGCCGAGCGAGGCTCGAGCCGCGTCGCAAACACAGGAGTGGCTGGCAAATGCCGACAGCGCGGTGCGCGAGATTGAGCAGATATTTGAAAGTGGCCAAGAGCCGCAGGTTGTCAAGTGGCGAGGACTGCTGGAGCTTGCCAAGGGAGACCGTAAGTCTGCGGTTAAGAAGCTCTATGCCGCTTATGAGCAGATTAAGTCGCTCAAGCCGGCGAACCAGGCGCAGTGGCCCCCGGATCAGGAGTTTGCGTATCTATGTTACTTACTCGCACGGGTATTCAAGCATACTCCCGAAAGCGGCGCGGTTGCCGAATTTCTTACAAGCGCACTCTACTCGGAAATTGCCGATATTGCTCCTGAAGCGCGTCTTGATTACGTCGAGGTTATCATGAAGTTCCGCTTGTGGTCGGCTGCGATAGAGCACATAGACGCCTTTGAGAAGAGGTTGGCTCCGAATGACCGCAGCCAGCTGCTTCGCATTGAGACCTATATCGGCGCGGGAGAGTTCGACAAGGCGGCAACAGCCCTGGCAAACAGGCCGAAGGGTGATCCGAATTCGATCAGGCTTAGTCTGTCGCTTGTTCAAGCGAGGATCAAGCAAACTGAAATGAGTATTGCCAGGCAAGAGAACAGAGAGCTGCTGGATGTTGCTTTCGCCGGGGCACTAATCGCAGGTCCCAACGAGTCGCCGGGCAGCCTTGAGGCGATGAAGAAGGAGCTGAATGACTATAGGCAGCTTGAAGTGCAATTGGTCAATATGCTTTTGCCTGTAGAGCCGAATGCGGTCGGGCCTGATACCATTGTCGGCATTTGCAGACACTACATCAGACAGGACAATACGGGCAAGGCCAGAGAGGTGGTGAACCGATTCCTCGGGTATTTCCCTGAGGATACAAGTGGTCTGGTTTACAAGCAGCTTCTCGCAGAGCCCAATCCTGCAAAAGTCACGGAAGAGAGGCCCAATCAGATCGAAGAGGAGGTGCTGTCGAGTATTAAGGACCCGGTTCAGCGGGGCTTGCGGCTTGGTATCTTCTATCGGAGGCACGCTCAGTTTGACAAGGCCGCCGACGTATTGAAGAAAGTGCTTGATATGGAGGCATCGCACAAGAAGATTCCTCAGACGTGGTTCTTCAGCGAGGCGGAAGAAAATAGCCCGCTGTTTCTTGCAGTGGGTCATCTTTTTGACATCGCCATTGAGACGCAGAACTGGGAGCTTGCAAAGCAAATGGAAACGACGGCTCAGCGTGAGGACATAGATGGCTGTGAAGGCAAGGTCTTCGCGGCGCGTCTGGCGTTCTCACGGCGAGAGTTCAACGAAGCGCGGACGCAAATTGACGAATGCATCAAGCAGCGTCCTGTATTCTCGCGTGCATACTCCCTGCGAAGCAATATCAATGCAGCTCTTGGAGACGACCACGCGGCTCTCGAAGATGTCAGGCGGGCCACGTCTATGAATCCGCTGGATGGCCTAATTGCAAAAGGCTTTGCTCAACTGTTATACATTCGGAACAAAAAGGCGGGCGATAATGTTAATGTAGAAGAGGTAAATGAGACAAGGAACGCCCTGCAAAGGGCGATGGCCCTGAATCCCTTCGACGTGCAGTTACGCAGCTTCTATGCTGACTTCATAGCGCTGACGGAGCCGTTGAAAGCCCTGGCGATTCTCCAGGCCATTCAAAAGGGCTCGCCTACTTTCGAGAACAGCCTGCGGGTCGGCGAACTGGCAACGCGGGTCGCTCGCGAAGAAAGCGATCCGCGTCGAAGAGAAGTCTTGTTTGCCGTTGCAGGGTCAGCTCTTGCTGAAGCGAAGAGGATGCAGCCGGAACACAGGGGTATGCTTTATCTCTATACGGAGTACTTGCGGGCAATGGGTCGGGACAAGGAAGTTGAGGAGATTCTCACCAGCGCGAAGGAGAATGCCCTGCTCTGGAATCATTTTTATCAGCGCGGGCAGTACGTTGAAGCGAAGGAAGTCTTGTTGAAGTTGTATGAAAAGGAGCCGAATAACGTGGGCGTGCTCAAGGGCCTGCTGCTTGTCGCTGAAAAGACGACCGACCCAAACGCTACAGCGAAGTATTCGGAAGATCTGATATCTGCTGATCCTGTCGTTGATAGCTACCTGATTCAGATTCAGTCTTTTCTGCGGGTGGGGCTTATCAAGGAAGCCGGCCTGAAATTGCAGAGCTTCACGGAGAAGCATCCTGATGAGCCGAGAACCATGTTGCTTCGCGCCTGGCTTCTGATGAGGAAGGGCCAGCTCGAACAAGCGCTGGAGCTGACAAATCGCTATCTTGAAGGTAATTCTGACAACGCTGCGGGCTGGCGCCTAAGAGGGGAAATCCGCTTCTATGAGGGAGATATGACAAAGGCCATCAACGACCTCAAGCAGAGCAAGTCGTTGTTAGACGAGGCAATCACGCGGGTGGTTCTCGCAAAGGCCTATTTGCGCGTCGCCCAATATGAGGATGCCGTGACCGAGCTCAAAAACGCGATAGACATGCCCGGCGCCCCACTGGATGCGAAGCTGCTGCTTGAAGATACTTATATGCGTCTGGACAGGAGAGATGCGCTCAGGGAGTTCTACAACGAAGTGCTCAGCGAGTCTCGAAACAATGTTTTCTGGCTTAATCGAGCAGCATCATTTGCCCTGGAGACCGGAGAATACGACGGCGCAGCACAATTGTACGGCAAGTCATTCCAGATAAAACGTGAAGAGTACAGCGGCAAGGACGCGAAGAACTTGCGTTTTGATGCTCTATATGCCACGGCATTCGATGGGTATCTAAGAGCGCTTATCCTGCAGGGCGGCGTGCCTAATACGAGCGGCTGGAACCCCAAGAAGCTGGATGAAGTGTTTGAGCTGGCAAAGGACTATATCGAGACGGACTACGCTCCTTTGGCCTACCTGCGAATGGCTCAGGCGAAGCTGCTGCTTGGCCACAAGAAAACTGCCACTGACTACTGTCAAAAGGCCGTTGACGAGGCGGAGACAAATGAGTCGCTTGCATCCGAGGTCCTGCTGCGAATGTTCCTGCTGCTGGGACCTGATGAGGTCTCAAAGTACTGCACCGAGAAACTCAGGTCTAACCCGGATTCACTCCCCGCCAATTTCACCATGTTCAATCTGGCGAAGGTCAATCGTGAGTATAACAAGGCCATAGAATATATTGATAAGTGCATTCAGCTGACGGATGCGAACAGCCCGCGCCTAATAGACTACATGGCAAAGAAGGCCGAGATATTGACCCTGGCCTACCAGAGAAGCTCCGATAACAAATATCTTGGACTGGCTATCGCAGATTACGAAAGTTTGCTGGCGAAAATGCCGAATAATACCAGTGTTCTGAACAATCTGGCATACATGCTTGCTTTGACTAACGAAAGGCTTCCAGATGCTCTCAAATATGCTGAAACTGTGCGTAATTTGATGCCGAACGATCCGGGAGTTTTGGATACTTATGGTTATGTGCTGCATAGGAACGGCAAACATTCTGAGGCTGCTGAACAACTGGCGGCGGCGGTCCAGCAGTATGAGCAGAACAAGGTTGATGCGCCGCCCGAGGTGTATGAGCATTTAGGTATGGTGAAGGAAGCCCTGGGAGACAAGGTCGCAGCGCTCGCCGAATATGGGCGAGCATTGGAGATAGGAGCGGGCAGACTGACGGACAACGATAAGGAGCGGATAAACAAAGCTATTGAACGTGTTTCCCGGTGACGTGTCAGCCGGGATGTGTGGCGTGGGAAATCTGGCATAATTGGGATGGCAATGCGTTGCTGCTTTAATTAGTTAATTCTGATTGGAGAATAAAATGGCGGACGAAAAATCAAGGGCTCAAATGATGCGAGCAAGGCCGGCCGTGGCGAGACCCCCGGCGACTGCCGCGATGACACCGAGGGAAGTATTCGGGGTGTTGCGCCGCTATATGGTGCTCATTATAGGGCTGACCATATTCGGCTTGATTGTCGGTGGCCTGGGTTGCTGGCTATTAAGAACGTATCTGCCCAGTTATACGGCGAGAACCTATATCGAAGTTCTGTCGCCTGTGCAGACAGACCCTATGATTATTTCCACTCCGCTGGTCCAAAAGGACATCCGGTACGGTCATCGTCTGTCAGTTGCGAATCTTATAAAGCAACAGTGGACACTCGAAGAGCTGCTCAAGAGAGACAGGGTTACGAACACCGGATGGTTTAAGAGCATCGGTGATATTCCCGGGCGAGTTAGGTATTTGGAGAAGTATCTCGGCGCCTTCGCTCATAGAGATGCGGATTATATCGAGGTAGCGATGACTTGCCGTAATGCGCAAGAGGCCGCTGACATAGTGAATGAAATGGTCAGCATGTTTATCAGCTCACAAAAAAGTACAAAGGAGGCCGAGGTTAACGAGAGGCTCATCAACCTCCAGAAAAGGCAAGACCTCGTTGAGGGTGAATTGCGTAATGCCGAGGCGATGTTGGAGGACGTTCGCAAAAAGTCGGAGTTTGCTGATCTTGAGCGGCCCGTGACCACCTACATGAAGAATACAATTACCCTGAAGCTGGACCAACTCGAGCTTCAGAAGAGCGATCTCGATCTTATCATCAAACAGCTTGAGGCGGACATACAGGTCTTCGATAAACTGGCTAAGGGGCCGATAAGTGTACAGATCGAGAACATAATAGAGACCGACCCGGTTATGACCTCACTCGCAACGCAGCTTGCCTTTACCGATGCGCGACTTGCGAGCATGCTGTCAAAATTCGGTGAGAACCATAGAGAGGTTCGTCAGCTTCAGGAGTTGAAGGATGAAATCACCGTGCGGAGGGAAATGAGGGCAGAGGAGATTGGACAACAGACTCGTCAGGCGAATCTGGCCAACGCGAAGGACAGGTTGATTGTTTATAAGGAAAGGCAAGCTGAGCTGGAGAGATTGCGCCTGGAGACAGCGGCCAAGCAACGCGAGCTCGATATAGCCAGGGTGCAGTACGACCAGCGTGCGAAGACAAGGGATGAACGAGTGGCGATGCTCGATGAGATCAAACAATCCATTGAGAAGGTGCGTATAATTCATGACGACCCCGAAACGCCTAAAGTGCGCAGGCTTGGCGACGCGCTGAAGCCGTTCCGGATGGTTCTGTCTCGTGAGTGGTGGCTCTGGTTCCCGGGCGGCACAGTTCTTGGTCTTCTGCTCAGCATAGGGCTTGCTTTCCTGCTTGAGCTCGCCGACGACAAGGTGCGAACACCGCGAGCCGTCAGCAAGTACCTGCACATCCCGCTGCTGGGTGTTGTTCCCGATGTATCAGTGGACCGCGATGCTCGCGGAGTTGATCTTTGCCGAGTTGTGAGCCTAGCACCTTACTCGCTTATCAGCGAGTCGTACAGGCAATGCCGGACGAACCTGAAGTTGTCGGGATCGGGTGAGTCGTTGAAGACCCTGCTTGTGACGAGCGGCTCGCCGGGCGAGGGCAAGACCTGCGTTGCGGTCAACCTGGCGACGGCGTTCGTTGCTGAGAACAAGAAGGTCCTCCTGATAGATGCCAACTTCCGCAAGCCCACCTCAGAAAAACTGTTTCCAAAGAGCGACGCAGGCGGGCTGGACGATGAGGGCCTGAGCGTCGGCTTTGGGTTGAGCAGCGTGCTTGTCGGTCAATGCAGCGCGCAGCAGGCCATAAGGTCGAGCGGCATCGAGGGCCTTGACATAATTGACGCCGGGCTTCTTCCCCCGAACCCGGCGGAGCTGCTCGGAAGCGCGCGGATGGAGGAGATGCTAAAGCAGCAGCGCAACAACTACGACCACATAGTGATTGACAGTCCGCCCGCGTTGTTGATAAGCGACGCGAAGGTGCTGGCCAAGCGCGTTGACGCTACGGTTGTGGTGCTCAATGCGGCGGCTACGCATAGAGGCGCCGCCCAGCGGACGATTAGAGAGCTGGAGGATGTGGACGCCAATGTGATCGGTTGTGTGCTGCTTGGCGCCCCGGCCCTCAAGGGCGGCTACTTCCAAGAGCAGTCCAAGTCGTACAGGCGGTATCAGGAGAAGATGCAGTTTGCCGGCGCACCCGCTTAGGCCGTGTCACGGGCCTCCGGGCTGCGGCCAGCATAGGAAAAAACCGGTTGCAATTTTCAGAGAGACCCCGGAAAATGGGGTCTCTCTTTTGCGCACAGTTTGTATGAGGTGTATCTGATGGAGAAGTTCTTGGTTACGGGAGGAGCTGGTTTCATCGGCTCAAACATCTGTAGAGAGCTGGTTTCGCAGGGTTGCCTTGTCAGGGTGCTTGACAACCTGCTGACGGGCAAGAAGAGCAATCTGGCCGGCATTATCGACAGGGTTGAGTTTGTCGAGGCGGATATGGGCGATCCGGCGGTTGCTCGCGCGGCCATGAAGAATATCGACGTTGTCCTGCATCAGGGGGCCTTGCCGTCGGTGCCTCGCAGTGTTGACGATCCTGCCGCAACGCACAGGCACTGCGTGGATGCGACGTTCACACTTCTGCTGGCCGCCCGTGATGCAGGGATCAAACGATTTGTGTATGCTGCGAGCTCGTCGGCTTACGGGGATACGCCGAGGCTGCCGAAGATCGAGACGATGCTGCCGATGCCGCTTTCGCCATACGCGGTCGGCAAGCTCGTCGGGGAGCACTACTGCTCGGTATTCTATAAGGTCTTCGGGCTGGAGACCATCTCGCTGCGTTACTTCAACGTCTTTGGCCCGCATCAGGATCCGGCAAGTCAATATGCGGCGGTCATACCGGCTTTCGTCACGGCTATCTTGAAGGATGAGCCGCCGACCATTTATGGTGACGGCGAACAGAGCCGGGATTTTACTTATGTTGACAACGTTGTCCACGCCAACCTGCTTGCGGCAAGGGCCGAGCATACCACCGGCGAGGCGATAAACATCGCCTGCGGCCAGGCCGTGACTCTAAATGAGATTATCGATATGATCAACGCATCTGTCGGGAAAAATGTGAAGCCTTTCTATACGGACCGACGCCCCGGCGATGTAATGCACTCCCTCGCCGATATTACACTTGCCGAAGAGCTCATAGGATTCAAACCGCGCGTCTTGTTTGAAGAGGGCCTGCAGAAGGCCATAGCGTGGTACCGCGAGAACCTCTTATGATTCTCAGTCCAGTGTGGCGCGCGAATACCCATGAACAGGGAACGCAGTCGCACCAACTATGACAAACTTAACCCTGTTCCCTTTTAATAACTTCAGTAGTGTTTCTGCGTTCATTTCTTTATCAGTCATTCACAGAATACTCTTCCCACATCTTGGGCAGATATCCTCATTGGAATGGTTTTTTCCGAGCTGCTGAGAAAGAACAATAGCATAAGGCTACTGTAGTTGCTCTTTTAGCTGCCCGGCGCGTCGGATCAACTCCTCCCTGTCCGGCTGTTGCTTCGGGGCAAGCTCAAACGTCCATTCGTAGGAATCGACGATCCTCTTGGGATTGACTATCTGCGCGAAGAAATCCCAGGGAAACTTGTCGTACCAGGGGCTTTTGAGCCGGCGGTGCGTCTTTAGGGTCTCGTAGCCCTCCTTGCTTATCCTGACGTTGTAGTCGCCGTACCAGTTGAACGGGACCGTAACCGGCGATTGCCCTATCTCCTCGTCGTTGAGCACGACCAACGAATCCTGCGGCCTGGTATTGATTGTGAGCCTGCGCTCGACGCAGCCGGCAAGCAAAGCGGTCGCAGCCAGGCTCAAGACCACCAGAGCGAGTGTATTTGCCTTTCTCATACTAAGCACCCTTGTACTATCGGCACCGAGCCAACCGACATATTATATGGCAAAGAGCGCCGCCGCCAAGCCGAAAGTTGGCCATGCGCCGCTTTTTTTACTCGCCCTTTTGGCGGCAGTTCTCTGGCGGCTCTATCAGTCGGCGGGGACGCATCTGCTTTTGGCCCAGGCCCGCAGGCACTGGACGCTCTCGGCCATTGTTACCGACAACGGCGGCGAATCGTTCAATGCGGCCAGGATTCGCTCCGTATCGAGCTTGGTCTTGTCCGCGTACGCCTCGTGCAGGGCGGATATGACGGCCTGTTCGATTTCCGAACCGCTGCGGCCCCCGGAGGCCTGGGCGAGCGCGTCGAGATCGAATTGTGAAGGGTCTCGGTTGCGTTTTCTCAGGTGAATCGCGAATATTTCCCTGCGTATTCCAACATCCGGCAGGTCAACGAAGAATATCTCGTCGAATCGACCCTTGCGAAGGAGCTCCGGCGGCAAGGCGCCAATATCGTTGGCGGTGGCGACTACGAATACAGGGGCTTCATGCTCCTGAAGCCAGGTCAGCAGAGTGCCAAACATCCGCTGCGAGAGGCCTCCGTCGGCGCTTCGACTGGCCGCCGAGGCAAACGCCTTTTCGATTTCGTCGATCCAGAGGATCACGGGCGACATCATCTCGGTCTGTCGCAGTGCGTCGCGGAGGTTGCGTTCGGATTCGCCGATGAAGCTGGCGTACAGCGCCCCGGGATCCATTCTCAGCAGCGGCTGATGCCAGGCCGTTGCAATCGCCTTGGCGCAGAGGCTTTTGCCCGCCCCCTGCACCCCGAGCATGAGCACTCCTCTGGGGGGTTGCAGGCCGAACTGAACCGCATCGGGGCCAAAGGCGTCTTTTCGCTGGTTAAGCCATTTCTTCAGGCGTGTCATACCGCCGATCTCGCTCAGGTCGAGCGGCGTCTGGATATATTCGAGCAGCCCCCCGCGCTGAATCATACGTCGTTTGCCGGCGATTACGACGTTTATGTCGTCGTCGTCGAAACGAAAGTTGCCGGCCACGGTATCGCTGATGATTCTCACGGCCTGGCGGCGGGTCAGGCCCCGGAGGTTGCGTACTATCGTATCGAGCCCCTTCTGGCTGATGCCCACCTCGATGGGCTTTTTTCGGTGAATTCGCTGCAGGGTCGCGCGAATAATCTCAAGAAGCTCCTTTTCGTCGGGGAAGGATAGTTCAAAGGGCCTGCTATACGACTTGATTACCTCGGGCAGGTTGTCCTCGCTGTCAATCATCACAATTGTGATGCCCGTTTTGTCAAAGCCATCGATGATGTCCCGCAGGATTCGCAGGGCCTTGCCGCTTTTGAGATGGTCGGCAAGGTCGAGCGTTACGCAGATAGAGCCGGGCTTGGCGCCGGCGAGATTGGCCAAGCCCGCCGCGGCCGTATCCGTGCCGGCGACCGAAGGACTGCCCTCCAGCAGACCCTCCCGGACGCCCTCGGAGGCGGACCATACCCACATATCACGCTTCAGACCGAGCGCCGCCCGGCGAACGATTTCGAGCGCGTACCGCTCCTCGTCTGTGACGATGGATATGCAACAATAGCGCCCCGCCACCAATTGCTCAAATTGGTCGAAATCATCCATCAAACGCCTCCGGCGTTCTTGCATCGTCAGGATATGCTCAACCTGACTGTCAAACCCAATGACCGCATACGATTTCAAATGCTCAAGGCATACGTCTTTGTGCGACGAGCTACTTCTTTGGCCCGACCAGCTCGATTATGTTGCCGTCGGGGTCCTTTAGGAGCGTCAGGTAGTTGTTGGATTCGCCCAGCCGATACGGCTCCTTCACCGGCTTTACCCCCGCCTTCCTGACCCGCTCGACCGCTGCGGTCGTGTCCGAGACGAGTATCGTCAGGTAGCTGAATCCGAGCGTCGAATTGATGTACTTATTATCGACCTTCTTCGATTTGACGCCCGGAAAGTCCATCAGCTTGACCCTTGTGGCGGTTGGCTCGTCGGCGAGTACGAACTGCCGGACGTGAAAGGCCTGGTAATCGACAAGGCCCGAATCGCCGCCCATTTCCTTCGAGACGTCGAAGCCGCCCAATTCGGTAAAGCCCAGCGCCTCAGTGTAGAATTTCGCCGACTTCTCAACGTCGCTTACCACAACGCCTACATCGATAGTTGTCCTGCTAAAGGCGCTTTGCGCACCGCTCGGACCGGCGGCGCCTGCTGCGAACAAGCCTGCTGCAATGCAAACAAGAACCACTGCGACCAAACTACATCTTCTCATAAGAACTCTCCTAAAACTGTCTCAACGAATCATAAAGACTACCGAGCACATTATAATCGAGGCCCGTTGTTTTGGAAACGCAAATCGAAGTTTCGCCATTCTGACCATGCCGGGTATGTGGTGAATCCGGGCGCCGCGGTCCGAACCGCGACGGTGCATCATCGGCGGTGTGCTAGTGGCCACTCACAGTTGAATTTGTGGGTGCTGTTCGCTCAACAGCCGGCTAAGGGTTGTGGATTCCTGCCTTCGCAGGAATGACAACCAACAAGATCAACGTTGACGGGCTACTATGGCGAAACCTGCGGGCATTTTTCTTGTCTGATAGTCTGCCCGTGCCGTCAGCGCTCGCTAACCTCGCGTTTTGCGGATTCGAGCCATTTTGGGTTTATAGTTACGCCCCAGCCCGGGCCTTCCGGGATGGCCGCTACGCCGTCGCGGACCTCGATGGTCGGGGAGTACAGGTCGTCGGTCCAGGGCGTTTTTTCTATCGAGAACTCCATATAAGGCCCGGCGTTGGGTATCGCGGCGAGCAAGTGCATCGTAAAGAGCGTAACCATTGCCAAGTTGGCCGAATGGGGCACGCACGGCATTTCTGCTTCCGCCGCCATTGCAGCGACCCTCAGTGCCCGCGTCAGGCCGCCGACATAGAGGATGTCCGGCTGGACAATATCGACGGCCCGCATACGTATCATCCGCCGCCACTGCGCAAGGTCGTTATCCTGCTCGCCCCCGGCAACGGGGACGCTTATGGCTTTAACCACCTTAGCCGTCCATTCCAATTCCCAGTATGGGCAAGGCTCCTCGAAATGGCAGACGTTGCTGTCGTCCAGAAGCCTGCCGACCTCTATCGCTTTTGGCGCGGTGTAGCAGCTATTGCCATCGACCAGCAGGGCGGTGCCGTCGCCGATGGCCTTTCGCACGGTCGGGACAATCGCCTCGGTTCGGCCGGGCCATTCGTCCTGGTCATGCCCGCAGACCTTTCCGATGCGAATCTTGAATGCGCGGAAGCCCATGGTTTCCTTGAGCCGCAGAAGTCGGGCTGCTTCATCTTCCGGCTTGATGCTGCGGCTCATACTGGATCCGTATGCGACTATTGGCCGGCGTTTTCCGCCTAACAGTTCGCATACGCTCTTGCCTTCGCGTTTGGCGAGCAAGTCCCAAATGGCGGTATCCACGCCCGCCAGGGCCCGGCAGACGAACGACCAGGGGTATTTGTAATTCGCCTCGATGCACTCATTGGCGATGGCGTCGATGTCGGCAGGGTCCTTGCCGAGGGCGTGCCCGGCGATCTTGCGGTGCATAACCATTGCTGAGATGTCCGCGTCGAAGGTTGATATCTGGCCCCAGCCCTCCGCCTTATCATTCGTCCGAACCCGCACGAAGCTGACGTTGCCCTGCGTGAAAGTCTCAATACTCTCAATCCTCTGGGTGCTGTGCTGCAAAGCGGCCTTGTACGTGGTTATAGGATCGTTGTCCTTTTGCCCTTTGCGCTTGCGGTCGGATTTTGTCTTTGCGGCGGCTGTCTGCGCTGCCAATGCCTGACCCGCAGCTATGCTTAATGCTGCGGCCTTTAGAAAATCACGGCGACTTGCATCCATTTCTGAACCTCCTATTTGGTAAACACGAGTTATTACCTGGCCAAAGTCGCTGAACGACCTGCTCTTGCCGCTAAAATATACCTCCCCGTCGCCAGCAAATCAAACCAAACCTTTTGACGTATAAGCCGCACACCTCGTTCAAAATTCTTGACAGTGCTGCCGGAAGTCCGTAACTTATTGTCGATATTCGGGTTACTTTGGCGGTGAGCTCATTATGAAGATTTCGCTGAATTGGCTAAGTGATTATGTTGAAACGGGCATTAAGGCCGAGCAGATCGCACAGACTCTGAGCGACCTGGGTTTTCCCTGCGAGGGTATTGAATACCTCGACGACGATACTGTAATCGACGTAGAGGTTACGAGCAACCGTGGGGATTGTCTGGGCCATATCGGCATTGCCCGCGAGCTGGCCGCCGCAACAGGCAGGGAGTTGAGAGTGCCCGCCGTCGAGCTGGACGATTCGGACAGGGACGTCAGCGAGCTTGCGAGCGTGGAAATTGCCGAGCCGGACCTGTGCGGTCGCTACACCGCCAGGGTCATCGAGGGCGTGAAGGTCGGGCCGTCGCCGGACTGGATGGCAAAGCGTCTCGAAGCGGTCGGGATGCGGAGCGTCAATAACGTCGTTGACGCGACCAATTACGCGATGATGGAGACCGGCCAGCCGCCGCACGCCTTCGATTACGACAAGATTGCCGACGGCAAAATAATCGTCAGAAGGGCCGCCCCCGGCGAACGCATAGTGAGTATCGACGGGTCGCGGTGCGATCTCAATAATGATATGCTGGTTATTACCGACCCTAACGGGCCTGTGGCGGTGGCCGGCGTGATGGGCGGTCTGGATAGCGAGGTCGGCGATGCGACTACCGCAATACTACTTGAAGATGCTTATTTCGACCCGGTCAGCATCCGAACGACTTCGCGCAGACTTGGCCTCCCTTCCGAGGCCTCTTTTCGATTCGAACGTATCGTCGATATCGAGATGATCGACTGGGCGTCGAAGCGCACCTGCCAATTGATAACACAGGTTGCAGGCGGAAAAGTGGCAGAGGGCGTGGTTGACGTTTACCCGAAAAGGCCGGCGCCGAAGGAAGTGACATTACGGCTCGCTCGGCTGAAGATGCTGCTGGGCATCGACGTGCCCCGCGATGATGTAATGCGGATTCTTTCGGCATTGAAGTTCCGCCCGCGGCTTGAGGGGGACTCAGTGGTCTGCATGACGCCTTCGTGGCGAAGCGACGTCTATCGTGAGGCCGATTTGATCGAGGAAGTTGCGCGCGTGTACGGCTATAATAAGGTGCCGACAGAGCGAAAAATCGAAATTGAAGTTGTGCCGCCCGATACTCGTCAGAAGATGACCGAGCGGATCGGGGCTTATCTTAACGCATGCGGATTTTATGAAACGATAAACGTGAGCTTTATTGACGATTCCGCGGCAAAGCTCTTTGCCAGCGGCGGTCTCGAAAGGCATTTGAGCGTCAAGGACGAGTCTCGCAGGAGCGCTAATCTATTGCGTCAGAGCCTTATCGGCTCGCTGCTCGGCGTTCTCAAGACTAACCTGAATGCCAAGAATCGGCCGTGCAGGATATTTGAGATTGCCGATACTTTTGTGCCGAGGGACGCCGGCGGGCCGCTGCCGCTCGAAGAGGCAAAGCTCGCCCTTGTGTGCGATGGTGACTTAAGAGACCTTTGCGGCGTGATCGAAGGGCTGATAAGGAGCATTGACCGGGAGTCCGAGACCGTTTTCGCCCATGCCAATCCGGCCTGGGCCGAAGCCGGCGCGGATGTTACGGTAAATGGCGGCGTTATAGGCACGGCGGGCATCGTTTCAAAGGAGGTGGCGGAGAAATTCGATTTCACGGATCTGAGACCTTGTGCGGTCGAGTTGCGGTTCGAGTCGCTTCTGAATCTGTCGAGGGGCCCTCTAAAAGTAAAGCCCATACCGAGATTCCCCGCAATTGAGCGGGACCTCTCAATCATTGTAGGCGAAGAAGTTCGCTGGTCCGAGATTATCGAGACGGTTGGGCGCAATGCCTCCGGCGAGCTCGAGGGCGTTCAATTTGTGGGAATATATCGCGGCAAGGCCATCCCGGCGGGCCGCAAGAGCGTTACGCTTTCTCTGCGGTTTAGGGATGAAGACGGTACGCTGACCCACGAAGCCGTTGACAGGCTTCAGAAGATCATTGTCGATGGCCTGAGCGAAGCCGTCCATGCTGAGTTGCGAACCGTGTGAGGATGGCTGTTGCCAATTCTTGTTGCCACCGCATAGCCTCCAGCTACCCTCCAATGCCCTTTTTGTCCCATTTTTGGGGTTTTTTTAATAGGTGTGGGCGTTGTGGCCCGTGAAAAAGCGCCAGTTGAGTTTGACCCCGAATTTGCTGGAGAAACGCCATCCGATAGGCCGAAGAACATATAAGTGTTGTCTCCCAGGCTTGTGGCTGGGCCGGCATTTACCAGGTGTTCTTTGCAGTATTTTCTTGACTGTGGCTGGCCGGTTGGTATATAATAGAGTTGCGGGCTGACCCCTGCGGTGCCCGTATGGAAAGCTGATGTTTGAAAGAACCGATACCCGTACTCAGGGAAATCAGGCCTTGATGGATCGGAAACGCCTACTTCGATAGGACTTTCGGACACAAGCAACGATTGCCCACTTGGAAGTAATGGGTTCTCTTCAAACGCTTTCTTACGGCACCTGCGGAGGCAGGCCTGGCAATAATAAAAAGGCCTGTTTGCACAGGCCTTTTTTCATTTCACCTGTTCCCACCAGGCTTATCGGCCTCGAATATCGGACCTATGAATAGTCGAAGGCCAGGGAACTGCCCGGCCTTTTGCGGTTAAGCCAAAGAATGGATTGGTCGATTAGATTATGTGCGAACGTGCAATCGCCTCTTGGGCTTAGGCTGTTAGTATTTGCCAGTAAAAGACTTACACGGAGAAGTGGAAAATGCCAAGCGTCCGGAACTTCACTGTTTTGCCCGCCCTGCCGGAACCACTTAAGGACCTGGAGCTTATCGCAGGGAACCTGTTTTGGTCCTGGAACCCTGAGTTCATTGATCTGTTCAAACGCATTGACAGCAATCTGTGGTCTGCCTGCGATCATAACCCGGTCAAGATGCTTGGGAACATCTCGCAGACGAAATTAGAGTCACTTGCTGAGAATCAGGGGTTCCTCGGCGAGTTGAAACGTACAGCCGAGAAGCTAAAGGCATACCTGGAAGGGCCAACCTGGTTTGAGAAGGTCTGCTCCAGGAATAGCAAGCCGATTATTGCCTATTTCAGCGCGGAGTTTGGCATTCACGAGTGTCTGCCGATCTACGCCGGCGGACTCGGAATTCTCGCGGGCGACCACCTGAAGAGCGCCTCCGACCTGGGGGTTCCACTCGTCGGTGTCGGGCTGCTCTATCAGAAAGGGTACTTCCGTCAATATCTCAACGTTGACGGCTGGCAGCAGGAGGTGTATGTCGAAAACGACCCATACAGTATGCCCGTCGAGCTGGTTCGCAAGGAAAGTGCCCGCCCGTTGACCATCAGCGTTGAGTACCCGGGCAGGTGCGTCGTGGCACAGATCTGGTGCGCTTCCGTCGGCAGGGTGAAAGTGTATCTACTGGACAGCAATATTCGGGCGAATTCGCTTGGAGACCGTATGATTACGAGCAGTCTCTATGGCGGCGACCGGGAACTGCGGATACGGCAGGAGATTATGCTTGGCATCGGCGGTATGAAGGCCCTTGTGGCTATGGGTGTCACACCGACCGTCTGCCACATGAACGAGGGGCACGCGGCGTTTATGGCGCTCGAACGAATCCGCGACCTGCGAAGCAGCAAGAATATGACTTTTGACGAGGCCGTCGAGGCCACAAGGGCGGGCAACGTCTTCACGATACACACGCCCGTCAAGGCGGGGCTCGACGAGTTCCGCGTCGATCTGATGGACAAGTACTTTGGCAATTATTTCCCAAAGCTCGGCATAAACAGGCAGCGATTCCTTGGCCTCGGCAGGATGCTGGCGGACGATGACAACGAGGCGTTCAAGATGCCGATTCTTGCTTTGAAGCTCAGCAGCTACGCCAACGGCGTCAGCAAGCTGCATGGTGAGATATCCCGTGGAATGTGGGGCGGCCTGTGGCCCGGCATCCCCCTCGACGAAGTCCCGATCAAATCCATCACAAACGGCATCCACATCAGGAACTGGCTGTCGGATGAGATAGACTCCCTGTATGAAAGGTACCTTGGTCCGACCTGGGCCGATGAGGCCATGAACAAGTCTGTTTGGGACAACGTCGAGCAAATCCCGGATGAGGAGTTCTGGCATACACACCAGCGCTGCAAGGAACAGTTGATTGTCTTTGCGCGCAACTGTCTGAAGGTCCAGATGCAGCGAAGGGGCACTTATCACACCGAGCTGAATCACGCGGAGGAGGTTCTCGACCCCGACGCGTTGACAATAGGCTTTGCCAGAAGGTTTGCAGGCTACAAGAGGGGTTCTTTGCTGCTCAGGGACCCGCAGCGTCTGGTTAAACTGCTTGCAAACCCGGATCGGCCTATACAACTGATCTTTGCGGGCAAGGCTCACCCCAAAGATGCTGAAGGCAAGGACATCATACGCCATATCGTTCACTTCGCCACGCAGCAGGATGTCAGGCGACGTATCGTATTTCTGGAGAACTATGATATGGATATGGCGCGCGCGTTGGTTCGCGGTGTGGACGTTTGGCTGAGCAATCCCCGGAGGCCGATGGAGGCCAGCGGCACGAGCGGCATGAAAGCGGCGGTTAACGGCGTATTGAACATGAGCACCCTGGACGGCTGGTGGTGCGAGGGCTATACGCCCGATGGAGGCTGGGTCATTGGCGCCGGCGAGAGCTACCAGGACCAGGATTACCAGGACATAGTTGAGTCGCAGGCCATTTACAATATGCTCGAGAACGAGGTTATTCCGCTCTTTTACACCCGCTCCGCGGACAATTTGCCCCGCGCCTGGATACGCAGGGTCAAGAATTCGATCAAGTGGATAGCGCCGCGATTCAACACGCACAGAATGTTGGCCGAGTACACCCGCAGGTTCTACAATCCCGCTGCCGCCAAGTGGCGATACCTGACCGCCGAGGCTATGGCAAGGGCAAAGGCATTCTCGCAGTGGAAAACCGATATCCGTGAAGCCTGGTCCCAGTGCGCCGTCAAGGAGGTCATAATGGAAGTCAACGACGGCAATGGCAGCGAACAGTTGAATCCCAGGCAGCCTCAACTCAAAATCGGCTCGAAGTTGTGCGTCAGGACCATCATCAGGCTTGGCGGCATCAAGCCTGGTGATGTTTCGGTTGAGCTTTACTACGGCCCCGTTGATAGCTGGGGCAATGTCAAAGAGGGCGCTTCCGTCAGGATGGATTACGATAAGCCGTCTGATGAGCAGGGCGAGTATTGGTTCACCGGCTCAATGACCTGCAAGACGACGGGGCAGCACGGCGTCGCCGTCAGAGTGCTGCCGAAGCACGCCGACCTCGTGAATCCTTACGAGCTTGGCCTTATTCTCTGGGAGAAGGCCGGCGAAATCCGGGAAGAGGACACAGCAGAGACGAATGAACCCCAGAATCTGTGACCAAAATCGAACGCGGAACCATACCCGACGCGTCACCAGGTGGACAACGCTCGTCGATGACGGCTGATGGCCGACCAGCTCGGCTATAACCGCTTCCTTCGTCTTGCTCTCCAATGAGTTCTGCAAAATTGCAGGTTAGACCTATATTGTTGATGCCGGCGTCAAAAGTTGTTTTAAGCCGCAACATAAAATCGTTGAAACTCT
>CAYGZM010000054.1:0-23860 GCA_964354365.1 uncultured Pirellulales bacterium | reverse complement strand
CCGCCGTATTCGCCAGCGAAATCAGCAACGGATGATAGCCCCAGATGCCTTTATAAGAGATGTCCATCCCCTCTTTACATTCACCCGTAGTCCCGGCTATCGTCCCGTCTGCGTCAACGATAGCTTCCTCAAAGAACTCATCAGGCTGATTTGCCCAGACTCTTAAGCGCGCCTCATTGATGATATTCATTAAGGTTTGCACATCTTGTTCCGTGAACCGCCGGCAGAAATCGCCCGCCGTGGTCGGGTCGGGAATCCGCCGGGCGCCCAGAGCGTCCAGATAGACCTCATCGTTTCTTAGCCGCTCGATGTCCTCCAGGCAGTCGCCGTTGCACAGGATGTTGTATGCGATGTTGAGGATATGATCCGATTCATAGTATGGCAAATGCCGTCTGAGCAGGCTCAATTTATCATCTATTGCCGTTACCAGCCCCGTTTGCCTGGCCAGCAGGTGCATCGCACCGATACCACCATAAGCCAAGCCACGCGTTCGCCCCGCCATGTCATAATGAATGTTCCCGGCGGCGAACATCGGCTTGCTCTGTTCCTTCCAGTTGATATCACGCAGACGATATTGAATTCTTTGCTTGCGTCGCCTTAGTTCTTTTGCTATTTTCTTTTTCACTCGAAATGCCTTTTTGCATGTAAATGTTGCTTTCGGCCCTAACTTTCCATAGAGCCTTTATATGCAAGTCTTCGGGGCATTTCGAGCTTTTTCATGAATCCAACTGTGACAAAATCAAAAAAGTCACGCTTGTATAAGGGCTAGTGGCTTAGACTTCTATGCGTGTGGGGGCGTGCCGCCAGATGGCTCAACGGATTGGGTATGCCAGAACATGTGCCTTAAAATCAGAAATGCAGCCTTGTTAATTGCTGATGTATCTTGTTATAATGGCGTGCCAAACCGTATGTGCAATCCCAACGTGGCCTTCGAACTAGGGATTGCCTGGGGCTATCGTAAGCCAATGATGGTTGTTACCAGCACAGGTCCAGACAAAGTCCCCGCTGACCTACGCCCACTGGCTTTATACCTATACCCCGATCATTTCACATCGCAGAAATTCAAAGAATCAATCGTCGAGACGACTAGAAGCTCACGCTTGTCATCAGGCTTTGAGTTGATTTCGTCTAAAAGCTTTTTTGCACCTATCTTGCGTCAGCTCGAAGATATTAGAGGCTGTGATTGGCTGTTTGCGTCCGACTATCACTCTTTCCTTTATCGCCCCTTGTCAAACTTAAAGAGGATAGCTTCTAAGACGGGTTCCGATCCAGCGGATGTGAAAAGACGACAAGATATTGTTGAACACAGATGGAACAATCTTCGGAGCTTTCTGGATGAGGATAATGGCGCAAAATTGTATGAGATTTTCGAGTGGGCAGGAGTCTCGGAGTACTTCTCAACAGGTTTCGAACGCAGAAAAACTTCCCCTGACCCGTCCCCGGTATCCCGAAAAGACCTTCAGGTTGAAATAGAGGAAGTGAAGTCGCTACTACAAAGATACCATCCAAAATTGCAAATTGCTTTTACCGAGCACTTATTGCCGTATGCCTTCATTGCTAGGCCCGATCATGTGGTAATTCTAGATAGCAAAAGCGATATGCCTAATACGCTGAACGGGATCATCGTGACTTATCAGGCTATTGTAGAGCAAATGTGCGATGTATTCTGGGATTATTGGAATAATGTACCCGGTGAGAAAAAACAGTTGCGTTACGTCCTTTCGAAATATGATGAGCTTCTGAAATTAACACAAAACGTAAAAAAATGAGGTGAAATTACCATGAAACAGCCAAAAGTCCTTACCTTCAGATCTGAGAGTGGGAATGACTGTCAAGATGTTCCAAATGCGATCCTGGTGAAAAGGAAGGAACAGCGTTCGAAGGTATGTGTGAAGCCTGACAAGGCTGCTGAGGTCTGTGGAAAAACACCGCGATCCACTCCAATAAATGACTGAGTTTATGCCTTGTGGAAGTGCAAGCCAACTTGTTCTGAGTTATCCGGTAGTCGTCTTATGGGAGATAACAAGCGATTGTTCTCACAATTGTGCAGGCTGTGGCAATGTATTTGGGCGTGAACCAAATGAGGTTTCTCTCAGAGATTTTCGAAATGCCATAGAAGGATTCCAGGGTAAGGTATTCGACATAAGACTGACAGGTGGAGAACCCACTTTGCACAGCTCACTATCGGGAGTGATTGACATACTCGAGGCTAGCGGCGTCAATTACTCGATCTTGACGAACGGTTTTTGGCGAGATCCAGCCTTCCTATTGAGCTCGCTGGAAAAACGAGAGCGATTTCAAGGATTCCTAGTTTCTCTGCATGGTTCCGAGCCCGACCATCATGATGAGTTTGTGGGAGTGAAGGGATCCTTCAACATTGTAACAAAGAATATAGAAACCCTGACAAGGAATGGGTTTTACGTTACGACCAATACTATCCTGAACAAATACACGGTAAAGCATGTTGATGATATAGCTGCCCTAGCTCACAGCCTCGGTGCAACGTATGCTGCGTACAACAGGTATTACGGAGCGGACAAGAGATTCAGTATTCCAAAAGAAGAACTGAAATACGCTGCTGAGAAAATTACAAAGGATCGCATTTCTGGACAACTCGTACGTCTTGGGAACTGTGTTCCTTTGTGTTTGGCAGACTGCGACTGCGATGGGTGCCCCGCCGGGAATTTCGCATTAACCATAGACCCATGGCTTCGGGTACGTCCCTGTAATCACGCTCCGGTTATTGTTGGAAGCCTCCGTGAAAACAGCCTGTACGAGATTTGGCACGGCCACGCAATGAATCGTTGGCGTGCCTTCGTGCCCTCTCAATGTTTGGGTTGCACATCCTATAGCATATGTGCGGCTGGTTGTCGTGCTGAGGCCATCTTAAACGACAGATTCTCCGATCCTCTTATCGTGGGCAATTGGTCGCTCAACAGGGATTCAACGCTGCCACTTGTCAAATTTTACAGTGAACAGACTCTTGAGATTTTATACAAATCTCGAAGAGACGATTTCGGCATGGTTCTTTTTTACGAAGGAGAAGTAGTTCTAGTGAACCACGAATCAGCACAAATGTTGGAGTGTGTGAGCAATGGAACTCCCGTCAGGGATATTGTATCTGAGTATGGGCACGATTCATTAAGAGTCCTTGGAGAACTATTACTGAGAGGATTTGTGAGGTACTCGAACTGAATCGATACACGGTGAACTATTCTGTTGCCTACCCAATTTTATCCAGTTATTCAGTTATTAGGGACAGGCACGAATGGCGGTCCTTTAAGCGATTTGACACAACAACTCCTCAAGCAATCTAAGGGAATCTAGGGACAGCCACGAATGGCGGTCCGTTAAGCAGCATGTTTGGCCCTCCATTGAGTTCTTGTCATCTTCAACGACGGGTAATGTTTATGTTCTCGACAGACTGCGCGTGGTTCCAGCCAACCCGGTCGGTCGGGATTAACGTGCCAGGCAATTTCCAGCAGCATGGCGGAGAATTGAAGGGGAGAATTAAAGGTGTCCGGTGCATCTTTTGCTGGGGGAGAATTCGTTGCCCCCTGAATTCATTGTGTTTCTTTTTATTTACTACCCTGCCCTTTCCCTCAAAAAGCCCTCTTTCCGATTTCCAGAACTCCCCTCACCCCCCTCCGCATTCTCTCATCAACTCATCCACCCATCTACTCTTTATGAATTCACTTGACATCCAACTTCTGATATAGTATAATATTCACCAAACTAATAGGAACTGAATAATGATATCCCATTTTCAACCTTTGTCTGAATTCGTGTTGATTCGCGCTAACTTGTCCCCTGGGTATTCGTGGTTAATCCCTTCTCAGTACACCGCAACGCCGAACCTGCCTATCTTGCCCTGCTTACCAAAGAATCACAATGTTATTGCGCAAAACAAACCCAATTTCCGAAAAACCAAAACCACTACAACCTCTTGTACTGCAAGGACTTATCCGAATATTCCGCTCCGCTCCGCCCGAAAAAACAAACCCAAACAAACCCAATTTCGCCCCCCCACACAATACAACATCCGAAATCCACCATCCTGCCCTAAGCACGGTCGAACAGCCTCTCTTCACAATCTATACCTTCTCGTCGCCTTTGGTTTGAGTTTCACTCCAGTCGGCCCCCAATTGCCCGCAGGCCGCACTGATGCCTCGGCCCATCCTGAAACGTATTGTGGTCTCAATCCCGGCCCCTTCGAGAATCTCAGCGAACCGTCCTATCTTTTCTGTGCTGCTGCCCGTGAATTCGCACAACCGATGAGGGTTGTACTCGATAAGGTTCACGTTGCTTATGAATTTGCTCAGCAGTTTTGCAAGCAGCCTGGCGTGTGCCGCACCGTCGTTGAGGCCTTTTATCATAACGTATTCGAAGGTGACACGCTCGTTCACTTTAAGCTGGTATGCTTTCGCCGCGGCGAGAACGTCCGCTATCGGATATTTCTTGTTGATCGGCATCAGTCTGGTGCGCAAATCATCCGTCGGCGCGTTAAGGGATATTGCCAGGCGCGGATGCAAATCCTCGCCCGCCAGCCTCTTGATCCCCGGCGCTATGCCGCACGTGCTGATTGTCAGATGCCTTATTCCGATGTTCGCGCCCGCGGGGTGATTCAGTATCCGCACCGACCTGAGCACCGCCTCGTAGTTCTGCAGCGGCTCGCCCATTCCCATATAGACGACGTTACTCACTCGGCACTGGTCTCTTTGAACGGCATAGAGCTGATCGACGATTTCCCCTGCTGTCAGGTTACGCCGCAGTTTGACCTTGGCAGTGGCGCAGAATGCGCAGTCCATCGCGCAGCCCGCCTGGGTGGATACGCACAGCGTCCTTCTTCTCCCGTCAAACAGAAGCACGCTCTCGATCCGGCTGCCGTCGGCCAGCCCAAACGTGTACTTGACCGTCCCGTCGGCGTCCGTCAGCTTATTGACAATATCAAGGTGGGAAATGAAATAGCCTTGCCCGGCCAGCTCACTGCGAAACGCCTTGCTGAGCGGGCTGATTTGTGAAATGTCCTCACAGCCTCTGGAATGGACGAAACTGAAAATGTAGCCGGCTGTATATCCCTTCTGGCCCATTGCGGCCGCTATTTGCTCAATCTCACCAAGCGTCTTGTCTTTGAGGTCCCCGTTCACAGCCGACAGTGTACCATATCCCGGCTCTCAAACAATATAGTGCTGCGTTTCATAATTCTCCCGACTAAACCGTCATTTCGACCGAGCGCAGCGAGTGGAGAAATCTGTCAAAACAAACACTATCGGTTTTTCTCATAGTCGAGCCATTTTTGAAATGCTGTAATAGTAAGCAGGAGGCGCTCAAGATGACAACCCATCAAGTTACAGCTTATACGGTTCATAAGAATTAGCCGTGCTCGTGGTGGCCGGTCATTGAGTCGAAGGCCATCCCCAAGCCCTTCGGGTTTGAGGCTGCCACTCAGAGGATGTGTCCTGAGAGTGCATTGACTTGCTCCAAATGGTGTTAAAGAGCATCAGAGGGATGGAAAAAAGGTGAATGTCTGACAATCGCTCCACGGCTGCCGCCTGGTGTGTTCGGCCTTAATCATCGTCGCCGCTGGTTGAGATATATCCTCGTTGGCCCTCGGTTATATAAGCCGGCGCGCTTGGCCCCGCGTCCTCTGCTGCCCCTTCTTCGGCTTCCGCCTCCATTCTCTCACGAATCCGCTCATACTCCTCAAGCGTTACAACAACTTCCCGCGCCTGGCTGCCTTTATACTCGCCGAGTATCCCCGCACCGGCCATCATCTCGATTATCCGAGACGCCCTGGCATACCCGATATTAAGCCTTCGCTGGAGCAGTGACACGCTGCCACGCCGCGTCTCAAGCACGATACGAACCGCCTCGTCAAACAGCTCATCACTTCCCATCTCCGATGTATCGACCTTCTTCAGTTGCGTAAGCTCCGGATGGAATTGCGGCTCCGCAATCTCCCTGAGATGTTTGACTATCCGCTTTATCTCCGGCTCGTCGATAAACGTCCCCTGAGCACGCACCAAATCGCTTGTCCCCGGTTTTAGAAACAGCATGTCCCCCTCGCCAAGCAGCGTCTCGGCTCCGTTCTGGTCCAGAATAATTCGGCTGTCCATCCGCGCCGCAACACGAAAACCGATCCTCGTCGGCATATTCGATTTTATCAGCCCGGTGACAACGGTCGCCTGGGGCCTTTGCGTCGCCAGGACAATATGAATCCCCACGGCCCGGCTCTTCTGAGCAAGACGAACAATATAAGCCTCTATCTCTTTCGCCGCCGTCATCATCAAATCCGCAAGCTCGTCGATCACTATCACGATATACGGCAGCCTCTTCGGAATCTTGCTCTCTTCATCCTCGCTGCTCGGCTCGAACCGCCTGATAATCTCCTCGGCGCCCAGTGTGTTATACTCGGCAACGTTTTTGACTTTCGCCTCGGCCAGAAGCGAATACCGCTCGTCCATCTTGACCGTCGCCCATTCGAGTATCTGGGTCGCCATTTGCGTCTCGGTCACTATCGGGCACATCAAGTGAGGAATAGTATTGAACGCCGTCATCTCGACCATCTTCGGATCGATCAGAATCATCTGCACCTCATCCGGACGCCGCGTGAGCAGTATGCTTGTGATTATGCTGTTTATGCACACGCTCTTGCCCGAACCGGTCGTCCCGGCAATGAGCAAATGCGGCATCGACGTCAGGTCCGAGATAAGCGCCTCGCCCGATGAATCCTTGCCTAAATACAGCGGTATATGCATCTTCTGCGGCGCATTAGCGCCCAGCTCCATCATACTCTTGATGCGAACCTTCTCCTTCTGGCTGTTCGGCACCTCGATCCCGATCGTATGCTTGCCCTGCAGCGGCGCCACGACGCGAACCGCACCCACCCCCAGCGCACGGGCCATATCGTTGGCAAGAGCGCTGATCTGACCGACCTTCACGCCCGCTGCAAGCTCCAATTCGAACATCGTCACCACAGGCCCCGTGTCCGCCGCCACAACACGCGCGTTGATGTTGAACTCGCTCAGAAGCTTCTCCAGCGCGCTGGCCTTGGCCTTGACGACCTTCTCCTGCACCGACGTGAAACCATATTCCGGCTCGCTCAGCAGCTCCAGCGGCGGCAGCTTGTAGTCCTCGTACGTCGGCCGCACCGCCCCGCTCTTTGCGGACCTGACCGGCTGGGTCTTGGGCTGCGCCACCTTCTCCGTGCTCACCGTCTTCACCGCAATCTTCTCCACGGGCCGTTCAGCAGGCTCAATCGACCGGCCTCCATCGTCGGCCTCGCGCCGCGAAGCACTGGAGACAGCCGGACGCCGCGATTGCTCACTGCGGACAACCATCGGCTTTTGCCTGGTGCTGAGCTTCTGCCATATCTCACTCACAACTGCCGACCCGCCCGCGGCTGACTTCGCCACAGACCACGCCGGCACTACGAAACCGACTATCGCCCTGGCCCCGAACCCAACATAACCTAACAGCTTCAACACAAAGCTGTCCGCCAGAAGAAAAAACCCGACGACCCAGGTGGCACAGATCAGTATCAGTGTCCCCAACCACGCAAAATTAGCCCGCAGAAACTGCGCCGCCCCGGCCCCAAGCACCCCACCCGACCCTATAGGAAAGCCGAAGAATTCGTGAGGCCACAAGCACTGAAAGCTCGTCGATACCGCAACCGCCAGCAGGCCCAGGCCTATTGCCTTGAAGACCGGCCCGCTCGTCGGGTGATGTGCGATCTTCGTTACAAAATAGCAAATCGCCGTAGCCAATATGATGAACACCCCCGGCCCGATGTAATACAGCAAATAGTACGCACAAAACGCGCCAATCCACCCGCACCGGTTCGCCGTCGTCGCGCTGTGAGGATAAACGAATTTGCTCGGCCAATCACCGATATTGAAGCTCAGGCAACTGCAAAGCAGCACCAGACACAACCCAATCCCCACGCACGCCAGCGCAGTGCGCACCCCGGAATGCGTCCTCTTGCGTTCGGCACTTTTCTTGTATGATCTCTTCTTCTTCACCCCGTTAGAGTCCTTTATTTGTCTCGTGCAACTTCATTTCCTTGTCCCCGTTACGCTCTCTATTAACGGGGCCACTATTAAGTCCTATAACAATCTCAGTCTAAAGACACCCAAACCACCCATCCAGCCTTAGACCTAATATATATATCGGCAGCCCCCCGCCCTTCTCTGCAAATTTGCAGGAATGGCGCAGAAGTCGCCTGGCGAGAAGTGTAGCGAACCCTTCCTTCAGGAACTCAGCAATTTCTTACTGGCGAAACATGTTGATTCTTCAATTCGCTTATGCTACCAATTGCGTATCGGACAGCTTGGAGGATAGCCAGTGTATCTCGAAAAGCTTGAACAGATCAAACGCACAGCAGTAATCGCTCTCTTCTCTGACGACGATCTAATGGACTCTCTTGTTCTCAAAGGGGGCAATGCTCTGGACATCGTTTACGATATTGCACAACGCTCTTCTCTCGACTTGGACTTTTCAATCCCTACGGACTTCAAGACCGAACAAATACCTGACATTACGAAGAGAATTCGGAGGGTCTTGTGGGAGAATTTTCGCGTCAAAGGTTACGAAGCATTCGATATAGACTTCAGGGAGGTTCCCGAACACCCCACAACAAGCACCCCTGATTTCTGGGGCGGTTACCTCATTGAATTCAAAGTTATAGAGATAGCGAAATACAAGAGCCTTCTGAGCGACCCTCGGGCCCTGAGGGCCAACGCTCTTGAAGCCGGCCCGGATCACCAGCGAAAGTTCAAGATCAGCATCAGCAAGTTTGAGTACTGCGCCCCGAAGAAGGAAGTGGACTTAGATGACTATACCGTTTATGCCTATACGCCCAAAATGATTGTCTTTGAGAAGCTGCGCGCTATTTGCCAGCAGATGCCCGAATATGTGCCAAATTCTACGAAGACCGCCAGAGCACGTGACTTCTTTGACATATACACGGTTATGGAACACTTCACAATAGAGTTGGCATCGCCCCACAACATAGACCTGCTCAAGAACATATTCGATGCAGAAGAAGTCCCCCTACCGTTGATTGGCAAAATAGCCCAATACAGGGAATACCATCGGCCTGATTTCACATCCGTCGAGGCTACGGTCAAACCGAATATAGAACTGAACACTTTTGATTTCTATTTTGACTATCTCGTAGACAGATGCAAATGCCTAAAATCCCTTTGGGAAATGTAGTCGCCATCTTTTAGAGTATGCCGTTTCCTTCATCTGGTGCATTAAATAAAAGTCGTATCTGAACTCATGCTTTTGAAACAGGGCGATAGAGCTTTCTTTGTAAACTCCCGCCCTTTCCAAGTAGAACCCCACCACTTGATGATACGGATAAATGTAATCAAGTTTTTTCACTGTTGCAGCCAGCTTGTTGACCGACACCTTTTCCCTCGCCAACCTGTAGGCATTTAGAACTTCATAAACGCCGCCGGCATAGACCGGTCTAACCGCCGCATCTATCAGCGTTCTCTCGACACCAGTTACTCTTACCGTCTCTCCTTCAGGCCCCTGCATCTCGACTACTCCCAGGTTATCAGTTTGCTTCCCATTCAACAAATACACCCTTCGGTTATCATACTCGGCGAAATTCCTGGAAACTCTCGGTGGTCGCTTCATCGCCATATCGATGCGGTCCTGGCGTAGCGACCCTTCACCGCGAGACTTGGCTTGCTGCTCATGATTAACATAAATAGTCTTGGGGATTTGGATCGTTAGCGCGTGGAAAAACATGGCCGAATAGTGGGAAAGGTAGCAGGTCGGCTGGAGCGACATCAGCAACTCGTACAAAGCTACTTTACCCCAAACATATATTATAATCTTCCGATTCGGAAAATCAAAGCTCACCTTTTCCAATTTGGTGTCCGCCAGCAGGAACTTCAGGAATTCGTGAACGGTCATTGTTCGCCGGAGACGCCAGAATTCCCTGTTTTGCTGTAGGATACTGTCAATATCTGCTCTTCTTAGAATCTTCTTCGGGAGTTTCTCGAAAGTGTTTACTATGTCCGACTTGGCAATCTTTATTCGAGCTTCTGGCACAGGATTATTACCTCCTTTCTACTGTTGGATGTAGTATATATACTACACCCAACCCAACAGTACAACGCAAAATTTGAGATCAAAGCCATAGACACTAACGGCCCAAAACCCCCACAAGCTCTGCTTTTGGCCGAATATTAAGGTAAACATGACTTCAGTTCTTCCAAAGCCTGATGAGATACCCGCTGTAGTATTTATACTACAGCGGGTACTTACCAGTATAAGTCGTCAAATTCTTCAGAGAACCTAAACCCAAAAACGGATTCCTTAGCAGTCTTAAACGTAATTATCGCAAAATCGATAGCGCCACACAAACATGTAGTATATATACTACATGTTTGCATACTATAACGCCGCCAAATTTTATCAACACTACTACTAAATCAGTGTGCAACTATCGGCCGAAAGACTGCCTTGATGTGGCGTTCGTAGATATTCTCCGTCACGTTCTGCCCGATAACATCCGCATATTCTTTCAGTGCATCCAGATAGTTGCACCCCATCTCCGCTGCAATCTTGTACCCCACGTGCAGAAGCTGCCGAAAATTCGGATTGTACTGCTCGCACGCTCGGTCATGCCTCAGCGCCGCGGCGAATCTCCGCCCGTCCCACCCCAAAACTTCGCCGGCTGTCGGCAGCTTCCCCTTATCAATATCGATGACGGTTTCGTATGGCCCGCAAAGCTCATCTATGCGCTTCAGCGCCTGTCCGTACACCTGCTTGGCGATTGCAAGTCCGTCCCCACCGGCCATTGCCAGCCCGATCAATTCCTCCAGCCACGTCGTCCCGGCGGTCTTGATATGCACGCCCGCATCGAATTTCTTCAGCGCCCTGTTGATCGGCCCATAAATTGAGAACTTATCGCTGCCGGAATGCACGCTCAGCTTGAGCTCAACAGGCAGAGCGAACTCTTCAACCGCAAACGCCGCCACAGCGACGGTCTCCTCGAACTCTTTGGCAAACCCTTCAACCTCGCCTACATAGTCCACCCCCTTGTTGAACCGCCCCGAGAATTTCGGCGCAATAGTCTGAGCAGGTATGCCCTCGTCTGCAATAGCCGCTAAAATGAACAGCATCTCGACCGGCGTCTGCGGCTTATCCGTCTCATCCATCGATATCTCGGTGACAAAATTCCCCCGCCCCTTGGCCGCCTCTATGTGCCGATAGATTCTGCCCGCCTGCTTGATCGCCGACAGATACTTCCCCGCTGCAGACCTGATCATTTCCTCGCTGATCTCGAACCTCTCGTCAATCCCGGCAACAGCAAGCGACCTGATATAATTCGAGTGCTTCTCAACAAAAGCATTCACGTCCGTTTGCACAGAATTCTTCGCAATGAAATCCGCAACGTCAAGCGTAAAAAAATCGCTCGGCTCGATGAATTTATCGACGTTGTCAAGCCCGATATGGTCGGCGTCAACAAAGTAGGCCCCATCCCATCCACAGGCCGCAACCGCGGCTTCGGCCTCTCGCCGCACGTGCACAGGCCGAGTCCCTATTATAGTGTGCTCCCGGTTTGACTTGTTCCACACGGGCGTAATCTCGATACCCTCCCGTCTCGCCTTGATCACCGCTTCAAGCTGCGCCTTTCCCTGATGACCGAATCTGTCGCCAAGACCAAATGAATACTTCCCAAGAATCATACGTTCGCTCCGTCCGGTGTTTCTAATCAGCATTTGGCCGTTGCGATACCGCCGTCTTCGCAACGTCCTGCCCCCTTACGAGAACCTGCTCCGCGCCGCTAAAGTCGTTTCCGATGAGCACTATGCCATCGCTCTTTGCTCCCTGAACTTCGAGGAATACCTCGGTTCCAGCCTTTGGCCTGCACCCGCGAATAAAAACATCCTTTACATCGCTCAGCCGAATCGTCGAGCTGCCGCCACGAGAAAGCGGAGCATCAAACCCGTCGATCACCGCATCTTCCACATCGTCGAGGACAAGTGCGTGACGCCCATCATCCTTCTCCAGTTGCACCTGCACATTGCTCAACTTCAAACCGTTCACGTGCCGGCAAAAGAATCCGTAACCCGGCAGGCTTCCGAACATTGAATACTCCGGGTACGCCTCCGGTTTCTCAGGGACGACCCGGCCGGCCTCAGCCTTTGCTCCGCCGCCGTCAAACGATAACCTGATATTGCTCAAAGTGAGATTCTCTATCCTCTTCTCAGGAAGACCGGATATGGCGCAGCCCGTCCCGTTGGCGCCCTTGGCCTCGATATTGCTTATCGTGATGTTCTTCATCGCCCCAATCCCCGGCTTTTCCATATCCTTCATAAAGGGCCTTGCCCGGTTGCCCAATCGCACAAATATAGGCGCCCCGACCCCATTCATCGTTATGTTCGAGACAACCACGCGGTCCATCGTCCCCCCGTCAACAATTTCGAGCGCCACCCCTGCCAAGCCCGTATCATATACGACACAGTTTGAAATCGCGATGTTCTCAAAGCCCCCATTCGACTCCGTGCCCATCTTCAGGCCGTTGCAGATACTGCTCAAAACACAGTTGCTCACAACAACGTTCCTGCACGGCCTGGCCGCCGTGCTCTTGAGCACAATCGCATCGTCCCCCGACCAGATATCACAGTCCGAAATCCTTACGTTAACACAGCAGTCAATGTTTATACCGTCGTTGTTCCCATTGACGCGGCTCCTGACTGTCACGCCGCTTACACGCACGTCATCGCACGCCAGGTAATGCTGCACCCACATCGGCGAGTTCCTGATGGTGACATCCTTTACAGTCACATCCCGGCATTCGATGAATCGAATAATATACGGCCGGACCTTGTACGGCCCCTTGAATGCGTGCCCATGTCCGTCGATAACGCCTCTGCCGGTGATGGCAATCCGCTCGGCCTTCTCGGCGTAAATCAGGCTCTTGTCCGTATAGTTGTCCGTATAAGACCGAAAGGCCTGCACCTTCGGCGGATAGTCGTTAAGGTCCTCGCTGCCTGACAGCGTACACCCCGCCGCCAGCCGCAGAGTCACCCCGCTTTTGACAACCAGCGTCCCGGACACAAAAGTCCCGCTCCCCAGGTACACCGTCCCGCCCCCGCTCTTCGAGCATTCGTCTATCGCCTTTTGAATGGATTCTGTGCATAGTGTTTTGCCGTCCGCCTTGGCGCCGTAGTCACGAACGTCGTACAGCTCCTCCGCACCGAAACCCGACCCCGCCATCAAGAAACAAAAGACCCCCGCCGACACCCACAATCGGATCCGATTCATACTTCTTCCTTTCTCAAATGCAACCTCGCCTCTAACAATCCGTCAGCTCACAGGTGCTTTTTCAGCCACCTTAACGTCTCTTCCCACATCTCGGGCGTGTATTCGTGTCCTGCGCCCTCATAAAGCACGCCGCGGAAATTCTCGGCCTTCCCGTAGAGTTTGTAAAGGTATTCCTCGAACGCATTGATGATTCGCACCCCGTCTGCCGGCGAGCCTGCATCCTTGTCGCCCGTCAGCGTCAGGTGCGCCCGCGGCGCAATCAAGCCGACAACAGATTCGGTGTCGATCCGCTCCTTGAGCATATTCGGCACGTAATAGTAAATGCCGTGCTGGGCCACCTCGCCTTGCGCGATAAGGTTCTGGTACCGCGTCAGGCACGATACGCTGACCGCAGCCTTGATCCGCTCATCCAGCGCCGCCGCCCACCACGTCCGCGTCGAGCCCATGCTCATACCCATCGCCGCAATCCGCCTGGCATCGACCTCCGGGCGCGACACCAGGTAGTTCAACGCCAGCAAGTCGTCGCGCACCATCATCCCCCACAGCGTCCGCCCCTCCCAGAGAAACGTCTTGAAAAGCGCCGATTCGGCTGCGCCGCCCTCTTCTTTGTTGCCCGCCGGCCCCTGGAACCGCCGCTCCCCGAACGCGTACGCATCGATACAAAGCACCACATAGCCTTCCCTCGCCAGCGCCTCGCCCGTCGCAAAATCCAGCCTCGAAAACGCCTTACTGATTACCTCCTCTTTGCCCTGCTGGTGCTGGCCGCCGTGATAGTGATGATAGAGAATTGCCGGCTCCCGTCCTTTATGTCCCGATGGTATCAGCACGTAACCATAAACCGTATCTCCAACGCCGTTGTCGAAAGTGAATCGCTCCAGCTCATATCCGTCTCTCGACCGCTTCTCCTCAATCGTAACCTTCGGCGTGAACAGCTCCGGCAAGTCCCCGATCAATCGCCACAGCTTCTTGCGGACCTTGACCTTGCGCTTCTCCCACGACTTCGCCGACCTCGGCAGCGGGGTCTGGAAGGACGCAAACCCGCCCTTCAAAACCGCCGGCGGAAAATCCTGCGCGATGCCCGGCGAAATGGACGCTAACACGATAGGCGCCACAGCATAATTCATAATATCATCCCGTCCAAATCCAGACGCGACACCCGACTACCAACGGATTTCATACACACGGTTATACGCCCCGGCGGCAAGCCGCCACAATCAGCTTCATCCCCTGCCTTTGCAACCACCCCTCACCCCCTTGCAATCAGATAGACCGCGTAAATAATCGCCGCCACGCATACCCAGCCGGCAAGAAATCCAACCACCGAGGTGCGGGATGGTATCCCGATTTCAAGACTCGTCTTCGGAAAGAGGTTCCGCCTGCGGGGCACGACCGCACCGGCAGGCAGCGTACACGACGCATCCACCCGCTCGCCGCGCATCACCGGCGTCCGCACCAGCGCATAGAAGCTCTCAAGCTTGTCCTCCGCGACCGGCTTAGTGAAAAGGCTTACGACGACCCCAACCGCCAGTCCGGCGCCCAGGTAGAACACCATCTGCCACGGCAGATAGACCTCCGGCGCCCCGCCCTTGACGAAGATAAATCGCAGCGGCTCAGCCGCCGAAAGGCCGCCAAGCCACGACACAAAGAACCTCTGCGTCGTCAGCCACCACACTGCGAACGCCGTCAGTGTGGACGCCCACGCCCCCGCTGCAGTCGTCCGCCTCCAGAAAAGGCCCAGCCAGAACGCAATCCCCATCATCGACGAAATCTTCCAGAACACCTCAAGGCCCCTGGCCACGCTGGGCAGCCAATAGGCAAAAGCCGCGCCGCCCGCAACCACCGCAACCGATGTCACCCGCGCTACCAGAAGATAGTGCCCCTGGCTCCTGCCCCACACGCCCCGCTTGTAAATGTTCTCCGTGAACAGTCCTGCCGAGGCGACCATAAACGAATCGCACGAACCCACCGCCGATGTCACAAGCGATGCAAGAAACAATCCCAGGACGCCGTGAGAAACTTTCGGCAGAAACTCCACCGCCACCTGCCCGAAGATGTGGTCCGGATTGATGTCCCGCCCCGCGTAATGCACCACCGCCGCAAGCCCCGTCAGGCACCACGCTATCGTGCATATCCTCTTGACAAAATTGCCGCACATCATCCCCACCCTGCCTTCGATCTCCGTCCTCCCGGCGGCGCACGTGCCCATCGAGTGCGGCTGCGTCACTATACCCACAAGACCGTTCAGCGAGATAAGCACAATGTAAAACAGCCCAATCTCTGCGGGAGCCACCAGCGACAGCATATCGGGATCCTTTATCCCGGCGCGTATGCCGGCCATTCCGCCCACCGCGCTCAAAATAAACGGAAGCAGCATAAAGGAAAAGATAATGGTCAGCCAGCCCTGGATGAAGTCCGCCAGAATCACCGCCGACAGTCCCCCGGCCATTCCGTATATCACTATGACCACCGTCATCACGGCGATGGCGGCGTTACCGGGGACATTCCCGCCCGTGCTGGCGTGCACGACCGCACCGGAGCCTTTGAGCATCATGCCGATATTGACCACAAGATTTGCCATCCCCACCACGGCAAACAGCATTCCCACGCCCCGGCCAAATCTCGCCTCAAAAACATCTGCCGTTGTGATGGCCCTGAAACGCCTCATCAGCGCCGCAATCGGCCAGTAGAACGGCGTCGCAAACAACCAGCACCACTGATACCATATACCGGACAGCCCGTTCGTGAACGTCTTGGAAGCCACAGCCACAGCCTGATCCGCGTGCGTCCCGCTGCCGAAGGCATGCATCACCATCAGCCTCCAGCTTGCCCTGCGCGGCATGAAAAAATCAGCGCTTGTCTCGATCCGCTTCGCCGCCCAAATCCCGATCGCCGTCATCCCCAGAAAGTACAGCCCCAAAACCAAAATGTCCGCAACGTGTAATCCAAACATCGGCCTTGATTACCCCCTGTCAACCGCCCTTAAAACGTCTGCCAAGCGCCCCGATGCCCTGGCTCTCCTTAAAAGCTCAATAAGAATACTATTAACGTCCCAAAAGTTGGGGGCAAGTCAGCGTTTAGCGGATAGCGTCCGGTTTTCTCCTGTACGCTACACGCTCCACGCTACGAAGAACGCTTACTTACCCGATAGTGTTTTCCCCACAAATCTTGGGACGATGCCAAAATACTCGTGACTACCGTGAACATTCAAGAAGAATCAATAGTATATAATACAGAAAATGGCAAATAAAAATACCCCGCAGCGCATCCGTTCGCTACGGGGCAATGAAAAAGTAACAAACCTTACCACAACTTCGGACTCACCAAACACCCTTTATCGCGTCCGGTCGGCCCTTCATATTTTCTCAAGTCTTCTTAAGCCTAACCAGGCTTCTCTATCTCCTTCTCAGTTTCCCGAGGCACTCTCACTGCCACGCCGAGCCGGCCCAGCTCGCCGGCCACGTCCGCCTGCCTCGGATCAAGCCGAAAACTCTCCGTGAAATGTTCCTTCGCCGCGTCCTTCTCGTTCTTGCTCAAGTAGTAATAGCCCATCTCCCTGTGAGCCTCCGCCGACTCGGGCGACAGGCGAAGGGCCTGCCGGTAACACACCGGCACGTAATCGTCCACCTGCTCCTTGCGAAATGCGTTTCCGAGCTTGAGCGTCTCCCTCGACGAACCCCCTACCTGCTCGATATACCTCCGGGCAAGAGCGTTCGCCTCTGCTTTCTTACCGCTGTCGGTCAGCAGTCTCACCAGCGCCGCCTGGGCCGCCCTGTTGGCCGGATCGAAACGCAGCGCAGTTTCATAATGGTACTGAGCCTGCGTCCAAAGCCCCTCACCGCGGTACAACTGGCCCAGCTCAAAATGCACGTCGGGATTCTCAAACTTCAGGTCGAGCTCGTTCAGCAAACGGGTCTTCTTGTCCATAGAAGGGGCAACGCCAATGTCACCCTTAGGAGATTTGACGCCTCGGCCATTGCATCCGACAAGCAAGAGCACGCACACGAGCATACCCGCAACCAGAACCTCGCGTTTACAATGACACGCCATTACTTGCCTCCGTTATCATCGTTCCCACCGTATAACGCACCATCGTGTGGGCCCAACAGCTTGATTTTGCAGCGTCCCAAAGACTTTTTCAAGCAAAAATTCCAATCAATCAAATTTTTTTTCCGCCACTCCGGGAAACCGAACGCCCGCCCACTTCCCTTTGAGGTCTCGCACATCCACCCAAACACTTCCTCTGCCGGCGTATAAGTGTTTTCCCGACAGTATCTTACTCACTACGGCCATTGCCCGCGTCGTTGTAGTTACTCAATCAGAGCTGCTGGGAATACTCGTCGCAGGCGCCAACGCCGCGAAGCTAAATATCAAGGTTCTGTACCTCAAGCGCGTGGTCGCGGATGAAGTTCCGGCGTTTCTCAACATCGTTCCCCATCAATATGCTGAACAGCCTGTCCGCCTCCCCGGCGTCGTGCAGCTTGACACTCAGCAATGTGCGGGTCTGCGGATTCATCGTAGTATCCCACAACTGCTCTGCATTCATCTCGCCCAGCCCCTTGAACCGTTTTATCTCGATCCCTTTGCCGCCGATCTGACGAATGGCCGAGCATAAGTCACCCAACGACGCAACCTCGTATTTGTCCTCACCGTGAATAACCTCAAACTTCGTAGGAAGGGCCTCGCCGGAAACGGTCTTGGCCGGCTTCAGGAGAAAATCCCTCAAATCCAGGCCGAACTGCTTGCCGAGCTGCTTGTCTATTTCATTGATGCGTCCCACTTCGTGAAGCTCCTCGGCCACAATCTCGTCTTCACCTTCCCCTTCAACTGCGGCCTTGCTCCGGCCTTTGAGCTTCTCGGCGCGCTTCTCGTATTTCTCGGCATCGTAAAAAATCTCGTCCTCTTTGTCTTCGCCCAGGATGCGAAACCGCGGAAGTCCTCCCTTTGACGGGTCATAATAGGCCTCAACGAATTCGGCAAAGTTAATCCCGCGACGGCTCAATACTCCGATGACCCGCTCGACCTCCGTCAGCATCTTCACAAGTTCAGCCAGCTCTTTGTCCGAAACTCCCTTCGGCTTGCTGCTCCCTGTCTTTTCAGCTTTCCTGGCCTTCGGGTTCTTCCCGCCGCCATTGCCGTCCCTGATGAAAAGCTCAGTGCCCTCAAGACCCCGCGTAATCATACGCTTGCGCATTTGATTCTCGTTCAAGACGTATTCGGACGTCTTGTGCCCTTTGGCCCTGACCTCGTACAAAGGCGGCTGGGCGATATAAATCATCTCATTATCAAACAGCTGCAGCATCTGCCTGAAGAAAAACGTCAACAGCAGCGTTCGAATATGCGCGCCGTCAACGTCCGCGTCCGTCATCAGTATAATCTTGCCGTAACGGCATTTTTCCAAATCGAACTCGTCCGTCCCGATTCCGGTCCCCAATGCGCTGATGATGGTCCGAATCTCCTCGTGTGCGAGCATCTTGTCCAGCCGGGCCTTCTCCACGTTCAGAATCTTTCCCTTGAGAGGCAGAATCGCCTGGATGTTCCTGTCCCGCCCGGCCTTCGCCGAGCCGCCCGCCGAATCGCCCTCGACTATGAATATCTCAGTGCTCGCCTTCTCTTTGCTCGCGCAGTCCCACAGCTTGCCCGGAAGACTGGTCGTGCCAAGCGCACCCTTGCGCCTTGTCAGCTCCCGGGCCTTCCGCGCAGCCTCTCTCGCCGCCGCCGCCTGAATCGCCTTGTTCAATATCCGCTTGGCGTCCGCAGGATGCTCCTCCAAGAAATGTCCAAGCTGCTCGTTCACCGTTGTCTCAACGAAACTGCCCACCTCCGGGTTCGACAGCCGGACCTTGGTCTGCCCTTCAAAATGGGGTTCCGACAGTTTCACCGCCACCACCGCCGTCAATCCCTCCCGCAGGTCATCCCCGGTCGTGGCCTGGCCGTTCTTCAAGAGGTTGTTACTCTTGGCGTAGTAATTCATTGTCCGCGTCAACGCCGTCCTGAACCCCGAAAGATGGGTCCCCCCGTCGATGTTCCGGATATTGTTCGCAAACACGAGCACGTTTTCGTTGTACCCGTCGTTGTACTGCATAGCCACTTCGCAGCTCATCATCGCCTCAGTGTCTTCCCTGGCTAAGTATATAACGTCTCTATGCAGTGTTTCCTTGCCCTCGTTGAGATGCTTGACAAACGCCCTCAGTCCCTCGTCGAATTTGAACACCTCGCCTTTTTTTACCCTGTCGTCTCTGAACGCGATCTTTATTCCCGCGTTCAAGTACGCCATCTCTCGAATGCGTTTTAGGAGCGTCTCGTAGTCAAACTCGCCATCCCCGAATATCTCATCGTCGGGCATAAACCCTATTTTCGTCCCGCGTTTGTTGGCTTCTCCGACTTCCTTGACCTTTCCCTTCGGAACCCCTCTTTCACACTCAAAGTGATAGTGCTTTCCGTCCCTATAGACATCGGCCTCGAGCCACTCACTGAGCGCATTGACAACGCTGACCCCGACCCCGTGCAGTCCCCCGGCCACCTTATAGCTGTCTTTATCGAACTTCCCCCCTGCGTGCAGTTTCGTGAGCACCACCTCCAGCGCGCTTGTTTTCGCCTCCTTGTGGAATTCGACGGGTATCCCCCGCCCGTCGTCCTCGACGCTGCAGCTTCCGTCGGCATGGATTCTCACGCTGATATTTTCACATGCCCCCGCCAGCGCCTCGTCTATCGAGTTGTCCAGCACCTCATAGACCAGGTGATGCAGCCCGCCGGCGCCGCGGTCGCCGATATACATATCAGGCCGTTTGCGGACTGCCTGAATACCCTCGAGTATCTTTATCTTGCTTGCATCGTAACTCTGACTGTTGCTCATATATTCAACCTACGACAAACTTAATCCTCTTGAGCCGGGCTTCCGGGCATCGCCGCTGCAGCTCTTCCAGGAGTTCCGTTCTGCACAGCTGCATCTCGTACATATACGCGGGGCCGTTGACTCGCACCTTCAACTGCCCACCGGCGACCTCAACTATCTCACAGTGCCTGCAAACCTCGTCCGGCACCGTCTCGCACCACGCCTGGGCTAAACCGCCGAATCTGGATTGCATCGGCGAAATCTGCTCGGCCATAACACGCTGCACGACCTCGCTCAGCCTTACAGCCCCGCCCGATTGTCGCCCCCTTGCCCCGCCGCCTGCACAGCCTGGCTGTCCGGCTCTATCCACAATGTATCTCATGTCCCGTCTCCAGGATGGCTGGGGCCATTTGCCGAACGAAATGCAATCTGCGGTGCAAAAACTCAAGCTATCCCAGGTTGATCGGCATCAGCACGTACAGAAAATTGGCGCCGCTTTTTATCAGTCCAGGCCTGTCCCCCTGGCCAAGCTCCAGCTCGAATTCAGGCGTCCGGATAACTCGCAGAACATCCATCAAAAACTGCGGATTGAATCCAATTTCAATCGGCTCGCCTTTGTAGTCAATCACCATATCGATTTGAGCGTCACCCATCTCAGGCGCCCTGCACGAAAACACCAGCTTGTCCTTGCCGACAGCCAGCTTGATCCCTCTCGATTCCTCGCTCGTCAGCAGGGCGGAACGCCGAACCGCGCTCAATACCGCCTCCGTCGATAAAGTCAGCTTCTTGTCGTAATCGGTCGGGATAATGTCTTCATACTTCGGAAAATTCCCTTCCACCAGGTTCGAGCTTATAACCACATTCGCGCAGTTTATCAGAATCTGGTTATCCACTAACTTGACCGCCACGGTGTCCTTTTCGCTGCTGCCGATCTTTTCTAAAAGCCCCATCGTCTTGGCAGGCACTATTATGCCCTCCGCCTTGTCTTTGCCGGGCGCCGAACCAACTTTTACCCTGCACCGCGCCAATCGCCGACCGTCCGTCGCAACCAACGTCAGCTTCTTGTCTTTGATCTCCCACAAAACGCCGTTGATTGCATATCGGCTGCTCTCTCTGGCCGTCGCAAACAGACTTTGCTGGATACCACCCTGAAGCTCGCCCAGCCCAATCTCGATATCGGCCTCGCCCTCAAAACCGGGCACTACCGGATACTGACCCGGCTCTTGACCGTAAATCGTAAAGTGGCTGTCGGCGCCTCGTATCTCGCACGTCCCCTCCGCGGCCTCCACCAGCAAAACCTCATCGACGCTCTCGCGGACAATCGCCGTCAGCCGGTCCGCCGGGACTATCGCCTCGCCAGGCTCCTCAACCTGCACCTCGCAGGCCGTATAGCTGATGCCCACCTCCAGGTCCGTTGCGCATATCCTGACTTCCTTTTCTCCAGCCGTGATTTGAACGCATCGCAATATCGGCTTGGGCGTTCGACTCGGCACTACCGACGTCAGCAGGCCCAGAGCCTCTGCAAGGGCCGCCCTGTTAAAATTAACCTTCATAATCAACCTCTGCGTTATAACGTTAAAACAACAAAAAACACCACATCTTCACCCCCCGCACATACCTGCGCTGCGTAGTGTACACCACAACCGCAGAATCTACAACATTTTTCCCGAAAAAACCATAACCTCTTCCGATCCGCCAACGGGGGCCGTCACAGCCCCGCCAACCGGCCTCTCGCACTGAAATCTTCTTGCCCGATATGGGCAAACACAACCGCCTTCCTGCCGGAACGACTCTTATACCCTTTTATAAGAAATTGTGCAGGAGCAAAGATAAAAACGTTGGTATCGTCCCAAAACCTGTCGATAGCTTTCGCATGAATTCTTCTTGCAAGGACTCCATATTGTTGAACAACGGGTTCTCCTTGCATAGAATACAGCAAGATGCTGTTGCCTCAAAGCGACAAATCCATACTACAATCCTTCAACTTCTTGTGTTTTCTGGTTGATATTGGAATCCGGCTGCCATAACCACCGTCGAAGTAAGACGTTATCGTTTGTTTTGAATTTTGAGTTTGGGTGATTCGGATTTGTTTAGGATTTCGGATTTAGTGCTTCGGATTTGGCTGCGGCCTTCAGCCCGCGCCTGGAAGTCTGCTTCACCCACAACCTTTGGGACGTTAATAAAAAGTTTGAGCTTTGGCGCCGATAGCCTTACGATATGCCCCTATGACGGACAAACAACGCAAATACACAAAATCGGCCGGCGCCTTTGCACAGGCCTGCAAGGTTCTGCCCGGCGGCGTGGATTCGCCCGTGCGGGCCTTCGGCGGCGTCGATATGGGTCCGGTCTTCGTCGCCTCCGCCGGAGGCTCGAAAATCTACGATATCGACGGCAATGAATACATCGACTACGTTTGCTCCTGGGGCCCAATGATACTCGGCCATGCGCACCCGGCCGTCCTCGAAGCCATTCTTGCGGCGGCCAAAAAAGGCAGCTCATTCGGCGTGCCGACTCTGGCCGAGACCGAGCTGGCCACAAAAGTAATCGCCGCCTACGACTCTATCGAAAAGGTGCGCTTCGTCAGCAGCGGCACCGAAGCGGTAATGACCGCAATCCGGCTGGCCCGCGCCTACACCAAGAAGGACTTGATTATTAAAATGGTCGGCTGCTATCACGGCCACTGCGACTCGCTGCTGGTTGCCGCCGGCTCCGGCCTGGCCGAAACCGCCATCGCCTCCAGCGCCGGCGTCCCCGATTCAATAGCAAAGCTTACCGTCGTAGTCCCATACAACGATATCGCCGCGGTCAAGGCCGCCTTCGAAAAACACAAAGCCAATATCGCCGCCGTGCTCGTCGAGCCTGTCGCCGCGAATATGGGCGTGGTCCCGCCGGTCAAAGGCTATCTCCAGGCGCTCCGCAACCTGTGCAACGGCCAGGACACACTGCTGATATTCGACGAGGTCATAACCGGCTTTCGCCTCGCCGCAGGCGGCGCACAGGAGCTTTTCGGGATAAAGAGCGATCTTACCTGCCTCGGCAAAATCATAGGCGGAGGCCTGCCCGCCGCAGCAGTCGGGGGGCGCGCCGATATTATGGATATGCTTGCGCCGCTCGGCCCCGTTTATCAGGCAGGGACTCTCAGCGGCAATCCCATCGCAACCGCCGCTGCCAACGCAACACTCGACATACTGACCAAAGGCGGCTGCTACGAGAAACTTGAATCCTTGGCGGCAACGCTCGAAGCCGGCCTCGCCGATGCCGCGAAAAACGCTGGCATCGCCGTAACCATAAACCGCGCCGGCTCGATTATGAGCTGCTTCTTCACCGATAAGCCCGCCGGTGGTGGGGCGGGCAAGCCCGTGCGGAATTTCACCGACGTGCAATCGACCCATATAGAACGATTCAAAAAGTTCTTCGCCGCTATGCTCAACCGGGGAATCTACCTCGCGCCAAGCGCTTACGAGGCGATGTTCGTCTCCCTCGCCCACAGCAGCGAGGATATAGAAAAGACCATCACTGCCGCAAGGAAAAGCTTCGCGCAAATCAAAGACTATGCTTTGCAAGAGACGAATGAAAGATGAAACCAGCTCAGTATCATTATGGTAAGTTTCCTCCCAAGGAGCTTAATTGGAAAGAACTGATTCGTTTGATAGGGCCGGCGACCGCAGCGTTAGCTCGGTATGATTATATGAAAGCGTGCCTCTTGGTGCGGTAGAATACCGTATCAAGAAACCA
>CAYGZM010000053.1:0-24980 GCA_964354365.1 uncultured Pirellulales bacterium | reverse complement strand
TTCAAGATCAAATTCCACTTATCAGCTCCGAAGCAAGCCGGCATTCCAACAAGCGTCGACTGCTCGATTATCAATTAGCACCTGCGACTTATCAATCGCAATCGTTACAGCTTCACCACACTTCCGCGGTCGTTGTAACAGACGAGGTCGTGTTTCTCACCGGAGTAGTCGGCGACCGAGTGAATAACGATGCGTTTGTCGTTGGTCTGCTCAATCTCGAGGACGGCGGCCCGTTTCTGGTTCTGGAGGTAGTCGGCGACCTCCGGGGAGACGGACAGCTCGATGCTTTTTATGCGTTCATTCGACGCCGAGAGATTTAGCAGTCGAATCATCTCAATGGCCAGCGATTCGTGACTCTTGACGAAGCCGGCGCCTCCGCAATGCGGACAGGCCAGATAGGTGCTCGATTGGAGGGAGGGGCGCATTCTCTGTCGCGTCATCTCAACGACGCCGAATCTGCTTATACCCAGTATCTTCGATCGCGAACGGTCCATCCTGACGGCGGCCCGAAAGGCCCTTTCAACTTCTTTTCGATGCCTTGCATTGCGCATATCAATAAAATCACAGACTATAAGCCCGCCGAGGTCGCGGAGCCTGAGCTGGCGGGCAATCTCCTTGGCGGCCTCCAGATTGCTCAGGTAAGCGGTCTGCTCGGCATCTTTCTGCTCGCGGGCCCTGCCGCTGTTGACGTCAATCGCGACCAGGGCCTCGGTCTGCTCAATGACAATTGAGCCGCCGCCTTTCAGCTCCACTCTGCGAGACTGTATCTTGTCGATCTCTTCCTCAATTTTGTACTTGTGAAAGAGGGGGATTTTGCCGTCGTAGAAGCTGACCCTTCGCTTCAAACGAGGCGCGACTATCGAAAGGAAGTCCTTGATTTTACGAACAACGCTCTCCGAATCACACAGGACTTTTGTTATCTTGCTGTCGAAAACGTCTCTGAGCGTCCTGATGACGAGGTCGGACTCCTGGTAGAGGGACCCCGGCGGACCTTCGGCGTCGATGCGTTTTTCGATCGCGCGCCAGAGCCTATTGAGATACATCAGGTCGTTCTGGATGTCCCTCTTGGAGCATCCCTGGCCGGCTGTCCTGATAATGAAGCCCTGGCCCTTGGCCGGATCGCACTGTTCGAGAATATCGCGGAGCCTCTTGCGCTCATCTTCATCCTCGATCTTATGCGAGACCCCCTGCTTTCGCATCCAGGGCATCATAACGAGATACTTGCCGGGCAAGGCAAGATACGTGCTGAGGGTGGGGCCTTTGGTCTTGACACCCTCCTTGGTGACCTGGACGACAATCTCGCGGCCTTTGCGGAGGCAATTCTGGATAAGGGGGCGCTCCTTGAGGGACTTTCTTCTGCCGATGTTCTCAATGCGCTTCTCGTCAACGCCGGAGAAATAGCGGGGGTGAAGGTCGCTGACATGGAGAAAGCCGTTCTTGCCCACGCCGAAGTCTATGAAGGCGGCCTGTATCCCCGATTCGATGTTCGCCACTTTGCCCCTGTAGATATTGCCGACGCGCGAGGCTACGCTGGCCCTTTCCATATAGAGCTCTTCGAGCGAGCCGTCCTCGACTACGGCGACGCGGCACTCCTCGCTCTCGGCCACATTGATAAGCATTTCTCTTGCCATTTCCTCGTCCCCTACATTCGGTTATTTTGTTGTTCACCCTTAGCGTTCGGATTCAGCAGCTCTGCCATTGCACCCTGGTGCGTTTGATGGGCCGGTCGAGCCTTTCGGCGTCCAGCCCCAGGAGCTCCAGAATCTCCTCCACGCGTACAGAGCCGGCCGGGCTGATTTCACATTCGACGGACACACATCCGTCATCCAGCTCAACCGACCTTAAAAAGCCTCGCACATCCACATCCTTGAATCTTGAAGCCTTCGCATCTGTCTGTCGGCGGACTATTAGAGTGTCACTTGTCAGCAGATGCTTGATTGTATTGCCTAATTCGTCATTGACATAATCGGGCCTGACCGCAAGGACGTAGGTGGCCGCGGAAGGCTGCGGCGCCTTGCCCCCCCGAGTCGCACCGACGCAAATTACCTCGCAGCCCCGGGGCAGCTCGACGCGAAGGCCCGCTTCAATCTGCTCAGCCAGTTCCGCCGGCGTCCGGTCGGCCCGGCAGCCTGCCACAAGCGCGAGCAGCTCATCATCCGACTCGACCCCGACAGGCCGGGGCAGAGGCAACGACAGACGCGGACGGGGATTGAAACCCTCACTATACTGCACCTCCACCTCCGCTCTTACGCAAGCCCGCTGGACTACTTTGACCGTCTCTGCGTGCGAGAGGAACCTTAGATTCCCTCGAATCTCAAACTTAACCAGCACCAAGATAGTATCGTTTGTAGCCTTTATGGCCCGTTTCCCTGTTCTTAGGCCCCCTAAAGCCACTTTTCGCTCCCGGAGACCCTTTGAGCTAACCGTGCCCAAATAATCACAAAATCCATTACCGTGAGCATTATCCGCGCTTCCGGCCCAAAGACAAGCTTTTTTTCAGAAGACCTCGCGATTTCCGGGAGACGGCCGCGGCAAGCTGACACAAGTCATCCTGAGCGCAGCGTAGCGGAGTCGAAGAGCCTGCCCTGAGCTTGCCCCCCGTGGCGGGCTTGCCTAAGGGCGGGAATCCAGAACCCTCTACATTTTGATCGGTCATTTTGCCGTTTGCACTTTGACTTTTGACTTCTCATAACCCCCCATTTGTCATTTCGACCGAGCGCAGCGAGCGGAGAAATCCATTCAGACTCGTCACTCCCAGGCCCCCAGACCGCCGGCAATCCCCCTTCATCATTCGACATTCTGAATTCTGTCTTCTGAATTCTCATCTCTCCCGCCCGTCCCAACGGCGACTATATCCACCCCACGATTCATCCCCCGCCCAAAGGTTCGTATGTTCCTGCATTTTTATTACTTGGTTTCCCGCCCCCTTAATATACAATAGTTGCCATGAAAGAGGCAAAAGCCAGGATAAAGATAAACAAGCTGCTCGAAGAAGCTGGTTGGCGCTTTCTTGACGCGGAATCAGCTTGACTGGCGGAGGGGGACGTGGTAACGTAGGTTTTTACGTTTTCGTGTGCTGTCAGGGATGTTTTTTGGGAAATAGCGAAATGGCGGGGAATATGCCCGACGAATTAAAGGATTTGGACAACCTGAAACCTATCGACCACGCGGTGGTCGCCAAACCCCATACGGCGGTCTATAAGATGCACAGGTATTTTGCCCGCCGGCCCTGGAGCGTCTTTCGCTCCCTTATCGAGCACTACTCCAACCCCGGAAGCATCGTCCTCGACCCATTTTGCGGAGGAGGCGTTACAGTTGTCGAAGGTCTTCGTCTTGGCCGCAAGGTCATCGGCGTTGACATCAATCCTTTGGCAACGTTTATCACCCGGATGGAAGTTATCGACGTCGATATGGAAGAACTCAAGGACGCATTTGAGCAAGTCGAACCGGCGTGCCGAGCGAAAATCGAGGAACTATATTTAACGACTTGTCCAAAGTGTGGCGAAAAAGTCCCCGCCGACTGGTTTGAATGGAGCAATGTTGTTGAGTGCAAGGAATGCGGTAAGATAGTGGAGCTTCACAAAGCTGAGCGAGTAGGAAAGGGCGAGAAGATTGCAGGCGTTTCAGCGGGCAAGTACCGATGTTACCACAAGGGATGCAAGGCCGAGTGGCGTCCGTCCGAATGCAAGCGTCTCGACGATGTTTTAATAAATGTGCACGTTGTTTGCCCTAAGTGCCGTTATAAAGGCGAGTTTTCTCCTACAGAGAGTGATATAGAACTGGCCCGTTCTGTTGCAGAAAGTCATCGAGAGCGGATTAAGCGAGAGGGCTTGTGGCATCCGACTTTGGAGATGCCCGACTGGTGGGATTTGAGGCGGCCATACAACGAACATATCAAGCGGTTTGATCAGTTCTTCACGCCCCGCAATTTGTTCGCTAACGCTATAATCGGTACATATATCAAGACAGCCAAGGCCAAATTAGATCAATCCGTGAGAGATCTTCTAGGATTTGTATTCAGCGCGTCGCTGAGGTTTACCAATAAGATGGTTTTTCGAAACAAGGGTTGGCAAGGAGGAAACCCGATTGAGTGGGCAACCAGCACTTATTGGCTACCGGAAGTATTCTGCGAGATAAATCCTTGGCAGGCGTGGCGAAACAGATCTCGGGCCATCAAATCCGGCAAAGAGTACTCGAAGAAAGAGATCGACGGTAAGTGCGTGATGGGGGAGACCTACGAAGAGCTACTGAGTACCGGCACGACATTCATCTGGACTGGGAGTTCCACGAAACTGCCCCTGGCGGACAGTTCGGTCGATGGCGTGATTACGGATCCGCCTTATGGGAACAACGTGCTGTATGCGGAACTGTGCAACTTCTACTGGGCGTGGGTTGGCGGGGTTCTCGGCCGGAACGGTCTGATCGATGATACGGAAGAAGCCGTCGTCAGCAAAGAACACAAGAAAGGCCTTGCTGAATACAGAACGCTGCTATACGAAGTCTTCCGTGAATGTCATCGCGTACTGAAGGCCGGTCGGTGGATGGTAATGACATTTCACAACAAGGAGTTCAAGGTGTGGAACGCCATTCACCTTGCGGCACACGACGCGGGGTTCAGGCTTGCGGAATGCGACGGGATGATCTATCAGCCGCCAATCGCAAACTACACGCAGACGATCCAAACCCGTCGAAGTGGGTCAATGCTTGGTGATTTCATCTTGTCGTTTCAGAAGGTCGATAAGCAGCCGGGATTCAGGCAGATTGAGCATGCGGAGATTGGACGGCAGATTGAGCGGCTGGCTGCCGAGGCGATGCTGCACCATCAAGGGGCGTCGCTCTCGCTCATCTACATGAAGCTGATGCCCTGGCTCCTGAACAACAATCTTCTCGATAAGATCGGTGAGAAAGAGCTTGTTCCGTACTTAACCAATAATTTCGAGGAAAAGGCCGGCAGGTGGCGCCTGAGAGCGAGTCCCGGCAGCGAGTTAAAGGAGGCACTCGAGAAATACAGCAGGGACCACTACAAGGCCTCTTATGAAGAATTAGACTTTGTCCCGGTGGAGGCGAGGATCGAATATCTCATCAAGCGATTGCTTTACGCCCGCGGATTCGCCACGCAGGACGATATTCTCAACACCATCTACGAAAACCTGATCAACTCCAACATGGCCGAGGCACGGGAGATTCAGCAGGTCTTGGGCAGCATAGCCACGTTAATGCCGATTTCTCAAGCCGCAGCAGGCAAGGTAAGCAAGGGCAAAGCGGGGCGAAAGGTCTGGAAACTCAAGGAAGACATCGATCGCGAAAAGCTTTTTGCTGAAATGGGAGCAGACGTTGAATATCGGCTAGCCACCAGCGAGGAGTCCGACCATGACCTTGCGATTGCACGATTAGTGGAAATGGCGGGCTTAAGGAACTTAAAGGCGCACATTGGCAAGACAGAGCAAGGAAAGTACACCGAATTCCGCAAGCTGAGCAGCGACCTGCCGCAGCGGGTACAGGGCATGCCGAAGGCGGCCCGTGATATTATTGAGCAGATAGACGTGATCTGGCACAATGGGGGCAAGGGGATTGTGGCCGCGTTTGAAGTTGAACGAACAACCACTATTACCAGCGGGATTGACAGGTTCAGAAATCTGTTGACCGCTGCGCCGGAGTCAGAGGTTGAACTCTATCTGGTCGTGCCAAAATCACGCGGCAACGAAGTGCGCAACAAACTCGGCTCCCCGGCCAACCGAAAAGATGGATTGCACAAGAAAATCGGGTATATCTATCTCGAGGATTTGGATATCCGGCACCCGGACGCCGCGGTTGACTTTGAGAAGATAAGGCACTTTATCGACGGAGGGAAGAATGAACCTGTCCCCTGACCAAGTGGATGAACGACGCGAGCTTCTGCAGCAATGCCTGAGCATGAGCATTATTCGGGCGCAATCGTACGCGAACAGCCTGAGCGACGAACAGTTTCTTGAGGCCATAAACGGCACAACCCGAAATATGCTGGGTATGAATATGAAAATTCCTGCGACGTTTCCCGACAATTATTTCGGGCAGTACTATACCATTCAGAACGGGAGGCTCCGGCCGGGAAATGTCTGGAACCAATTAGAGCTTGATATATTGCAGTGCCTTACAGCCGAACGCGAAGCCCGCGAGGTGCTGGAGTATTTCCTCAACCAGCCCGGATTTCAGGCCGATTTCACCGTTATCAAGGCCAGGTTCAAGCGGTGGAGGAACACGCTGGATAGTCTGCTGGGCTTTAAGCTCATTCGCAAGCTACCCGCCAGCGCGAAGGACGTCACGACATACGCGCTTTATGCAGAAATGGTTTCCCTGCTGCAGCGCGTGCTGGCCTCGCCACGAAGTCAGGAGTTGCCTGTGATCAACTCGGAGGCCGCGCAAGCTGAGTTGGCTTATGTGCAGCAGATGGAAAAGGAGTTCGAGGATTACCTTCGTGACCTGCTTGCCAATCGGCTCGAAGAGACGCTGGAGTTTGGCCGAGAGAAGATGAGCATTGGCATGGTGACGCATTATCTCGAAGAGCTTTTTGGACCGATGCTCTATTTCGACGTACTGCTGACTTTGGCCCACCAGTACGGGATGACCGCAACGGAAATCATCAATCCGGAAGGAACGCGGGCCGGCAATACAGGATTCCACCTGGCCCTATCAGTGAGTTGAGGATGTTTCTCTCCGAAGATAAGCATCTTACCATGGGAGCGATGTGGCACATACTATTGCGAGTTCGCCACAAGGTTGAACCGGCCCCGGTATTGGGAATGCTCGTTGCTCACTTACGCAAACAGAAAAAGGCAGCGTGCCTTCTGGAGGGGGAATTCATCAAAGACTGGGGGCGATTCATTGAGTCGTTCAGAAACGGAGCGGCCCACAGTACGTCAATAACCTTGGCCCAGGCGAAAGAGTCCCGCGACCTCGTTTTCGGAAACGCTCATTCCCTTTTCACGTTCTTGCTGTGACCTAACGTGAATTAGAGGTGTCCGACCCGACCTCAACAACCCTCAAGCAAACGTCGATTCGCTGAAACCACTTCAGCCCCAAACCGCCGCCGAACTCGACGCCCTTCTACCCTCGATTTTAGACAAGGCCTTCAAGGCCGGACTTTGAACGGCTATCCGGCTGCGTTCAGCACAAAATGATGGCTTCATAATGTGAATTTCCCCTTGTCCCGCTCCCCGCTCCCCGCTTCCCGCTTCCCGCTTCACGCCCCCTTGTCCCTGCGCTTGCCCGCCCCGGCGCGCTCCCGCGCCCAATTGCCGTCAGGCTCGCCCACCCAAGTACCGCCGGGCAACCTCACGATGTCCTCTGCGATTAAATAACCGCCTGCTCCAAAACCTCATTTCGTATGGCACTTCATAAGTATATACGCATACACTTATATACTCTTATGCCCAAATCCGTATAATCTGCGAAATCCGCGTAATCCGCGGTTAATGAAAAATTAACTTGACACCCAACCTCGTATGATGTATAATATACATCTAACAAATAGAGGATTCTTGATATGGAGAACGAACCTACAACTAAAACGCCCATCCCGACGAGGTCGAGATTCCGCAACTTTGCACTTTGCACTTTAATCTTTGCATTCTCAACTTATCTATCTTGCCGCGAATTCATCGCCAGCAAGCCTCCATTCTTATCAATGGACTATTTCTCTGTAATACAATCTTGTATCTTCTTGTTTTTTATGCACGTTTTTTCTATTGGGCGATCACAACCTCTTTATTATCAAGGTGTTATGAGACTTTCTTGCCAGACGAACTTTTTGGTTGCGGCTGAGGGCCAAAGGCCCGAAGCCGCGCCAAGTTCTCTGCCTTCTCTGTGGCTATTTCCTTTGTACCTTCGTGTCTTAGTGGCTATAAGTCAATTATGCAAAACAAACCCAATTTCCGCAAAGCCAAAACCAACGCAACTTCTTGTACGCCCTGTCATTCCGACCGAAGGCACGCTTCCAGCGTGCCGAAGTGGAGGAATCTGCTTCAATACTCTCGCCGCCTCCCAAATCGCCTATTTGGCCCAATTTGCCAGGAAATCATGCCCTGTATTATGCAAAACAAACCCAATTTCCTAAACGACAAAACCAACGCAACCTCCTATTCTACAAAGCGTTACGAGAAAAAACCACCCCTGGGAGATTCGAAAAAACAAACCCAATCAAACCCAATTCCCCCGTCCCGCCGGGACGAAATACGAGATACAAAAACAGTCCCCCCGCGATACGCAATACGCAATACGCGATACGAAATACAAACCCAATCAAACCCAATTCCCCCGCCCCAAAATCGCCCGCGCGGTTCAAATTTCCCAACGAAGCTGCCGGATGTGGATACCAAAACTACCCAGTTTTTCTGTGCTGAAATCTCTTGTGGGTGGGAAACGTGCCCAGCAGACAAAAAAGAGGCCTGCACCACAGGTACAGGCCCAGGATTTGTACGAGCATATTGTCAGGCCAATACTCTTGAAGGAGTATTAGCGCTTCCTGCGAAGACGAAGCAGGGCCAGGCCGCCAAGGCCGAGCAGGCCTATCGTGGCCGGCTCGGGGACACACTCAGTCCTGATGCCCAGCTCATCGACAAGGATGTCGCCCTTGATTGCGATCCACTCCTTAGGAGGATTGGGCCGAATGATTATCTCGTAGATCGACAGGACCCACGGCGTGCCGGCCAGGGGATCATTGGTGATACTCACAATCTCCATAACCGGCTCATCCACGGGGACCGCGTCCGCGGGGACGTCAAGACCAACAACACCGACGAGCGGCTGGTCGGGCATGAAAGGATCAACGCCGCCGGGCGCCCATGTCACGTTAATGGTAATCTTCTTGTACGGATTGAGAACCGGAAAGTTGGGGATAATCACGTCGATTTCGCCGGACAAAGACCAAATTCCGGTTCGACCGTCGGCCGCACTTTGCCAGCCGGCTCCAGAACCCTTATCCACCTTCAACTGCGGGTCGCCGTAAGCGTTAGCAACGACATCGGGCACGGGCATAACTTCTTCCGTGTTGAAGTACCAGATTTGAGACGTGGTTGCGGCATACGCGGCAGACCCCGCTCCCAGGACGACAAGCAGACAGGTAGTAATCAGTCTATTCATCTTATGCTCCTCACTAAAACAGCTACAGCTAAACCTCATTCTTCAATTCGGCAACACGCCGAAACTCGTTTTGCGCCAATTGCGCGCGGCGCGCACGATGAACGATTGCCTTCCGTGTCGGGACTAAACCCGAATCTTGTGGTGGGAGACTCGATGAAGGAGCCTTCTCACCATCCTCCTTGAACAACTATATACTACCCCGGATTTGGCCGCGATGTCAAGCAGAAAGTCCGAAAAGTGCGCATTTTACCTAAAATACCGTAATTACCAGGTGTTTTTGGCTGGCTGAGTGCTTCAAAACCCGGTTTTGGGGCTGAAAACGCAGGTATCCGGCTGTGCGGCGAGCCGTAGCGGATAGGGTGATTTGGGCAGTTCCCCGGAGAAAAACCCTGGAATTGCGGTGTTCGCAGGACTCGTTGCCGCAATTTCAATTGCAGGCCAGTGGTCTGTGACAGATGTTTTGCGCCTCTGTCATTGCGAGCGAAGCGAAGCAATCTCACCCATCCGAAGCTACGAGATTGCCACGGCCTTTCAGGCCTCGCAATGACAACCCATCGAATCACGATTAACAGAGGACTAAACGGCTGAGCAAATGGTTATCCGCTTGTATCAGGCCGTATCAGCTTGCCGGTTTTCTTATCCCAGCGAACGCTGCGGCGAGTTAGCCGGTGATCTCCGTGACAATCGGTACAAACGAAGACCTGGTCATCGTTGACATTCAGGCCGCGCTGGATTCGGCGTGCGGTGAGCTTTTCGGCGGGTACATCATGTGCCGGGTGACACTTGCTGCAGAACGCCTGAACTTCATCGGGAGGAAACATTTTGTCGGGCGGGGTCCTATGGTTCTCGTCGTTACAGTGCGGGTATGATTTGCCGTGACATTCTGCACAGCCAACATCCGCGGCCGCGTGCCACCCGACGAGCGCCTCATCCTGATAGTTGGCGTGGCAGACAAAACAGGCGGCATTCTCCCCCGCCGCCCGCGTGGTCGTAGAAGTGGACACATTCTCAGTGTCGGGCGGCTCGGCCAAGAGCAAAGGGGCATCAGCGTCAACAACCAAAGCCGCAAGACCGCCCGCCCTGCCGGGCTGCAGATCGTTGTTGGAGGCAACCTTGAGCTGCTCGGTCTGACTGTCACTCACGCGACGACAACCGAAGAGCAGCGCTGCCGCAACCACGGTAAGAACGGACAATACGATGATAGTACAAGATTTCGTAAATGGCGCGACTATGAGACAGAAAGATTGTAACTGTTTTGACAGATTTCTCCACTCGCTTCCCCTTCGCTTTCGCTCAGGGCTGAAGGCTACGTCGGTCGAAATGACAGGATAGTCATAGAACTTATGAAATGCGGTAGTATCGCTTCGTTTCATCTTCTGTCTGCGAGAATCTCTGGGCCTTGAGGCGAAGGACGTCGGCGGATTAGACGTATTCCCAGTCTTTGAGCCATTGATAGCTGGGCGGCAGGTTGGCCCAGGCGCGGTCCATTGCCCTATCGAGCTCCGCCTTTTCCTGGACGTCGAGCTGCCGGCGCTCTTTGACGGCGCGCGCGACGTTGTCAACCTGCTGGATGCTGATGAGGCCGGGAATCGGAGCGGTAATCGCATCGTTGCAGAGTATGTAGCGGATGGCCAGGCGGGCGATGCGGTTGTCCTGCTCGAATTGCGGACTATTCGGCGAACTGTCCCCTTCGAAGACGGTATTGCTGGCAAAGGGTTTGATTCCGAACCAGCCGACGTTGTACTTTTTGATTGTTGCCCAGAGGCCGGCTTCGTCCGTGACGACTTTGGTCTTGGCGGTGTATGGCGTGAGGATGACCTCCATCTGGTCGGGATACTTCTCGATGATCTTTTTGAGATGCGGGCGATCGTGAGAGGAGACGCCGATAAAGCGTGCGCGTCCGGTTTTCTTGGCCCAATCGAGGGCCGCGACCGCCTCTTCGATCTCGGAGTCTGTGTGTTGGCTGCTTTCGGTGAGCAGACTTATCCGCCAAAGGTCAATGTAGTCCAGGCCGGCCTCTTTCATACCCTGGTCAAGACCTTCCTTGAGCTTCTTGGCGGGCCGCCACTCTTCAAAGCGGCTTTCCCAGATGTGCCAGGAGTAGCCGAAGTACATCTTGTCACGGCGGCCCTTTAGGGCATTGCTGTAGGCAAGTATCTCTTCGCGGCAGCAGGCATCGACGTAGTTGATGCCCCTTTCGATGCAGCGGGTGACGACATCGCGGCGGTTGTTCTGGAAATCCTGGCGATCTATCTTATCAGTCATCCATCCATCGGGCTCCTGGCCTCCTATTACCTGGACGATGCGCTTCCAGTGGCCGCCGAGGCCGACAGCCGAGACCATCAGGCCTGTTCCGCCGCACGGGCGGTATTCCATATCGGGATTGTAATTCAAAATCGTGGTCGTATCGGTTTTGCGCTTTGTCGCGCCACGGGCGGCGCCGGCTGCCGTCAATCCGGCACTAACAGCAGCCGCGGCAACGGCACTATCACGAATGAAGTCACGACGTGTGAGTTTGTCGGCCATCTTGCGGACCTCCAGGGTATAAGTTAGCTGACTTTTACATTCGCCGCCTCAAAAAAAAGCTCCTGGGCGATTTAACTCAATGTATGGTATCAGAATTCCTTGACAACTGCAAGAATCACGGCCCGCTCGCACAAAAAAAGGCCACGATCCCGCATTCCATCGACGCTCACGGCCCATATAGTCATCAGGGACGTCATTCCACATCGGCGGCCTGGTTGGTTGCCGAAATGAATGCGGTTCTCGTAGAAATGGCCTTTGTCTCTCATCAGTTAAATTCACTAACTTTTTGAGAAATGAACAGACTTTTCCTTTCTGCGTATTGGCAATTGACAACCGTGGTTGGCTCAAGAAAGGAGCTGGTGCAGAAGATGCAGTTCGTCCCCACCGGTCATCGGCATCAGGTATCGGGAACACTTTTAGTGATGGCGAGAAGGACATCACGAAAAAAGTCCGGTAAAAACGGTTCTTGACGGCTATGGACGGCTGGGGAGATAATAACAGGGCTGAGAATTATGCAATGGGGCAACTATTTTGCATACTTTATGTATGGAGAGAGCGTAGTGAGCAACGGATGTTGCATGGCCTTTTCGTTAGTGACAGAGACAAAGTGATCGTGCCGGAGGCATAAAATGCACAAAGCAGTCAGAATAATCGTGATATCATTGGTTGCGGCGCTTCTGGTCGGCTGCTCGGCGACAAGGCCTTGCCCGTCCGTGAGCATGGAAGCCACCCAAGCAGTCAAGGAGCCGCCCACTGCGTCTGTCCGTCTGAACTACTTGTACCTAACGCTCGACGCCGAGACGTTGGAGGCAATCAGCGAATCGCCGTTTATGAGGGACCAGTTCTGCCGTTTCGGCCAGAGCACAGCATCCGTCGTCAGGCGGCAAGGCTGGTCTGCAACATATCTGCTGGGAGAAAACACGTGCGTTGAGCTGCTTGCGCCGGGCGGCCCGGAAGCCAACATCGAAGGGAACGGCGGCATTTGTTTTAGCACGGTCAACACGGGTGACATCAATGTCATATACGATAACCTCCGCAACGGCCTGGGAGCAAACGTCCAAAAAGGCACAAGGACCTTCAATACGGGAGAGAAGAAGGTGCCGTGGTTCAGCTACGTAAGCTCACACGGAGGCAGAGAGATACCGCCTCTGCTGACGTGGGTTACAGAACAAGATGCGAGTTTTCGAGATGCGCTCGGCTATAGAAGCAGTCACCGGGCGACCCCAAAGGGAGTCGAAGCAGCCGCAGCGCAAGACAAGACAGAATCCGACAAGAGGTTACTGCGGGACATTACGGGCGTTACGCTTGTTTTGACACAGGCGGAGCTCGACCGCCTCGCCGCCGAGCTCTCGGCATACGGGTACGTGAGGGACCAAGCAGGAGACCTGACAATTTTCTCAGGCCCTGAATTTGAAGTGCGCGTTGCTATAAGCGATGATCCAAAATACCGCATTCGCAGCTTGAGCTGCGCTCTTACAGGGGAGCCGAATGTCCCCAGCCAAATGGAATTCGGCGGCAAGGCGACCCTGACGCTCACCGAGAACGCTACTGCAACCTGGACTTTCGGGCCAAAGCCGCAACAGCTCGCGCGCAACTGACCGAGCGCGTTGGCAGCGCCCCGCCCGGCGCAAGTCCGTCCCACCCCCCCCGCAGCAGGGCAAACATATTGCTCGTAAGAAATAGCAGCAATCGAGGGCTTCAGGCGAAAGTTAACGATACCAATACCACTGCAAGATAATGGTGGGCTGAGGCGCGGAGGGAGAGAGGAGAGAGAGGAAATCCCCAGCCCACCGAGTGATAATGTTACAAGATTCTTACGACGAAACCAAGAGTTTTTTCGCTTGATAGAAGAAATTTTTTGGTATCGTCCCAAGATTTGTGGGGAAAGCACTATCGGGTAAGAAAGCGTTTATCGCATTAGGGCTGCCAGCAGGTAATAAAACGGCTCCGAGAATCTCGCAGAGGCGTTGTGCTGGTAGCAGATAAAGCGATAAACGCTATTGGCTGTTGCGGAACTGAACAGCCAGATTGCCCCCAACCTTTGGGACGGTAATAATTTTTTGCGGGGCAAAACCCTTTCCACAGGCCCTCCGGCGTCGCCAAAGACCACGGCTTTGTCATCTGCGTTTCTTCAGCCCTACATAGGGCATCAGCCATAGGATTTGAAAGAAAACCCGGCAGTGCGCATCAGGGGACGACGGCATTGATTTCTTGACATTTGCGGGCGATCCTGCAATACTTGTCGCGTTATTTGCGATTTTTACGCAGCTAATGCGAGCAACGAAGTACGAATCACGGAGCAACAGATGAAAGCATCCGAGATGCAAAAAGGCCAGACCGTCAGGATCAATGGGAAGCTATACGCAATTGTGGATTATGAGCACGTGAAGTTAGGCAAAGGCGGGGCCGTATATCAGACGAAGCTCAAAGGTCTGGCCGACGGTCTAATACAAAACATTCGGCTCCGCGCCGAGGAAAACGTTGAGGAGGCCGACCTCGACAAGCGAACGTACGAGTACCTTTACTCGTCCGGGAGCGAGCACATCCTGATGGACACTGCAAGTTACGACCAGATCACACTGGACAACGACGCTTTTGGGGACAGCGCCAAGTACCTGAAGCCCAATACCCAGCTACAGGTCAGCATGTACGAGGGCAAACCCGTGATAGTCACGCTGCCGAACACCGTCGATCTGGAGGTTACGGACACAGCGCCGGAGATCAGGGGCGCCACGGCGACGAACCAGAACAAGCCCGCGACCCTTGAGACGGGGCTGGTCGTACAGGTGCCGCCATTTGTAAAAGTAGGAGAACTCATCCGCATCGATACTCGCACCGGCCAGTACGTAACGCGAGTAAGAGAGTAGCGCCGGCGCTGTTTCCGGAGAGGAAAGGCGGCTGTGGAATGCGATATGAGGGCGTAAGCCTTGCGTCGGCAGGGACAGCAGGTAAGGCAAAATGGCATTTGAGAAAGTAAATAAGGTCCTGGTAAAAGTCTTCGGGTCTCGCAACGAGCGGATGGTGAAGTCGTATTCGGTCATCGCTCGTCAAGCCTCAGAGTTCGAGGAGCGCATAAAGGCGCTCGACGACGACGCCCTCAAATCAAAGACGGCGGAGTTCAGAGCCGCAATAAAGGGCGGCGCCGCACCCGAGGACATCCTGCCCGAGGCATTTGCAGTCGTGCGGGAAGCCGCAAGGCGAAAAGTCGAGATGCGGCACTTCGACGTGCAGCTTGTCGGCGGCAACGTGCTCTACGAAGGCAAAATTGCCGAGATGGCCACGGGCGAAGGCAAGACACTCGTGGCCACACTGGCCGCATACTTAGTGCATCTGACCGGAAGGAAGGTCCATATCATCACGGTCAACGACTACTTAGCCAAGCGGGACGCGGAATGGATGGGCCCAATCTATGAGGCGCTCGGCCTGAGCGTCGGGGCGATCCAGGCGGACATGGACACCGCCGGCGACGAACGGAAAGACCAGTACGGCTGTGATATTACATACGGCACAAACAACGAGTTCGGCTTTGATTATCTGCGCGACAATATGAAGATTTCGCTCGAGCAGATGGTGCAGGGCCCGCTCCAATACGGGATAATCGATGAGGTCGATTCGATCCTGATCGACGAGGCGAGAACGCCGCTGATCATATCGGGTCCGGCCTTCGACAATGTCAGCAGGTACAAGAACGCAGACCAGGTTGGAAGAAAGCTCATCAGCCTCCAAAGCAGCTACGACCGCGCGCAGAAGCAAATCGATTCAGCCAAACGGACCATAGCCAACGCCCAGGGCGAGTTAGCCGAGGCCAAAAAGGACAAGGACACTGCGCGAATCGAAAAGGCGCAGAAGGCAATCGAAAAGGCTGAGGCGGACCTGCGACGAGCGGAGGCCAGCCTGGAGGCGGAACTGAGAGGAACCGAGGACCAGATAGAAGAAAGGACTCTTTATTATAAAGCCGATTACGAACACAAATCGGTGCACCTAATGGAGAAAGGGATCAGCGCCGCCCAGGAAATAGCCGGAGTAGGGTCATTTTACACGGGGTCAAATATAGACTGGCCGCACCTTCTTGAACAAAGCCTCCGCGCCCACGTGACATTCGAGAAGGAGAAAGACTATGTCGTAATGGACGGGAAGATCATCATCGTGGATGAATTCACGGGACGACTGATGCACGGGCGACAATGGTCGGACGGGCTGCACCAGGCGATCGAGGCGAAGGAAGGCGTTACGGTAAAGGAGGAGACGCAGACACTCGCAACTATCACATTGCAGAACTTCTTCAAGCTGTACGACCAGATCGCGGGTATGACGGGCACCGCCGCGACCGAAGCCGAAGAGTTTATGAACATCTACAAGCTCGAAGTCGTGGTCATACCCACCAATGAGCCGTGCATCAGGGACGACCGCGAGGATGTGATATACAAAACAATCAGGGAGAAGTTCAACGCGATAGTAGAGGAGATAAACGAGATCAGTGCGGCGGGCAGACCGCTGCTCATCGGCACGATCAGCATAGAAAAGAGCGAGGCGCTCTCTGCGGCTCTTACAAAGCGGTACGGCCTTGACCACGAGATCCTCAACGCCAAGCAGCACGCCAGAGAAGCGGTGATCGTGGCAAAAGCAGGCCAGCAGCACAAGGCCCGCGACGGGAGAATCCGGGGCAACGTGACAATCGCAACGAATATGGCAGGCCGGGGCACAGACATCAAGCTGGGCCCCGGGGTAGCGGACATCGGCGGACTGCACATCCTCGGAACCGAGCGTCACGAGGCCAGACGAATCGACAACCAGCTTCGAGGCCGAGCGGGGCGACAGGGCGACGCCGGCTCAGGCCAGTTCTTCCTCTGCTTCGACGACGACCTGATGCGAATCTTCGCTCCCGAGCGGACCGTGAAGTGGCTTTCGTGGATCGGCTGGGAAGAAGGCCAGCCCATCTACCACAGAAGAATAAGCAAGGGCATCGAAAAGGCTCAGAAGAAAGTCGAGGCGCGGAACTTCGAGGCCCGCAAGAGCCTGTTGGAATACGACGAGGTAATGGACTACCAGCGCAAGATTTTTTACTCGCGCAGGCGCCAGATTCTCGCAGGTAGAGGCCTCAAACACGTCATCACCGAGATGATCGACGCCGCTGTTACGAAGAGCTGCAACAGCATCCTCGACGAGGCTTATCCGGTCAACTGCATCGTGGAATGGGCGCGAACCAGTTTCGGGGCCGACTTGAAGCCGGCAGATATCGCCAGGGCAGAGGCCGACGACATCGAGAGAATGGTAAAGGAGAAGGCCAAGGACAACGCATCCAACAATATATCGCTTTCAATGGGGGAATACCTGGAAGACTACGGCGACCCGCAAAGCTGGGACGTCTCAGGGCTGTGCAAATGGGCGATGAGCGCCTTTAGCGTCAATCTCAGCCCCAGCAAGGTGAAACAGCAATCACCCGAAGAGATCGAAGAGCAGCTCATTTCCGCGGCCGCCGACCAAATCGACAAAAAGGACTGCTCGCAATCGGCGGAATTTCTTAAAGACGACTTCGGTCTTCAAATGTTCGCGGACTGGGCGTGGTCCAAGTTCGACATAAAATTGGACATCGAGGAATTAAGGACGCTTAAGAAGCCCGAAATCCGCACGCGGCTGCTCGAAGAAACGGCGGCGAAATACAAGCGAAGAGAGATTGAGTACCCCGTCGAATTCGCAATGAATATGGTCTATGGCCCGCAAGGCCCCAATATATACGCCTTCGAGTCTCTGGCCGAGTGGGCGAAGAAGAAATACAACGCCAGCCTGTCCATCGAGCGAATTCAGAACGCCAAGCCAAAAGACCTGCACAGACAGCTACTCGAATTGAGCGAGAGGTTCAACAATGGAAAGCTGGATGAGGAGATTGCCCAGAGGACTGCCGGCCTGAGCGCTGGCGAGGTGACGAAATGGGCCAACGAAAGATTCGGCGCTTCGCTGAGCGAAGAGGAGCTGGGCGACGGAGCGGAGATAAAGGAGCGGCTGTCGTCCGTAGGGAGGGAGTTTCTGCGGGCAGAGTTGAGCGACCTGGAGCGATATGTGCTGGTGCAGGTATATGACAGCGCCTGGAAGGACCATCTCTACGCAATGGACCACCTCAAGAACAGCATCTGGACCCGCTCCTTCGCGGAAAAGGACCCGAAAATCGAGTACAAGCGCGAAGGGTTCAGGATGTTCAACGAGATGTTGGAATCCATTGAAGATCGCGTTACGGACATCATCTTCCGGGTGCGTCTGGAAGCCGGGGCGCGGGCGAGGAGCGTTTGGAACGTGAGCCAGACCAGTCACGATGAGGTGGGGCAGTTTGCGATGGCCGAGCGGCAGCGAGCGGCGGCACAGGCGCCGCAGGGCGAGGTAGTAGTCAAGCAAATTAAGCTGGAACAGCCCAAGGTCGGCAGGAACGACCCGTGCCCATGCGGTAGCGGGAAAAAATACAAAAAATGCTGCGGAAAGAACGCGTAACCCGACACGAAGACACGAAGGCGCCAAGAGATTGAACCACGAATTGCCACGAACTTGACGCGAATTGTGCTGACGCGGATTCGCCGGGGGCGTATTCCTTCTTTTCCAATTGGGCGACCGTGCAGCCGCAGGTGCTCTTTACATTCGTGATTTTCAGCGGCCCCTGGCCGGTATTTTTGAACTTGAACTCGCAGCTATTCTTTGTACCCAACCCGACCTGGCCCAAATCGCAAACCGTCTGCTCAAAGGAGATCTTCGGCAAAACATCCTCTGCGCTGGCCCACGCCGGGGCAAGCATCAGGCTGACCAAGACAATTCTGAGGAACAGACAGACTGGTTTCATTTCAGGACCAGTGCGCAAGCATCCGCCTGTGGCGGACCAATTGTCATCGTAGTAGTAAATATTCGTCGTCCCGGCTATCGAACCGACCTTCTTTATCCTTCGGCCCAAAGCGTCGTATGCTAATCCGCACATGGCATAACCTCGACGGTTATGGCTTTGAACCCAACCATTTCTGGGCCACTAACTTTGACGCTGCCCTGTGAAAAGTCGTACTGAAATGGTTGGCCAGTGAGCGGATCCCTGATGATTTCGCAGCTACCCTCCAGTTGGGAAAGAACCCCCGGGAACGAAGCGTTTGCCTCTCGGTGCAGGAGTATCTGAAGAACCAGATGGGTGATCCTACGCATCCTTTCTGTTTGGACACAGACTTTGTAAGACCTTGCGAAATCCGTCATTGGAAAGACCTCAAAATAGGGATGTCCCGACGTGTGCTCTGAGTACAACACGTTAAAACGCTTCTCATAATCCACACAGAATCCGCCTTTAATAACCTCAGCACATTTCGAGTAGTAAGCTTCGATGATCCCGCATAACTCCCGGGGATCCTCGCGCAAGAGCTTCCGAAAGAAACTCCGAGACTTGCGAGTGGTCGAGGTTGTGAAGAGCTCGACCATCTTACCGGCTCTGTGCTTGTTCAACCTGACTCCCGTTCCGAATACAGGAGAAAGCTCGGCCATCTGTTGAAGGAGATCCCACGAACACGCTTTCTCGAACTGCACAGAACGAGCCAAGTAATTGCGCATATCTACCGGGTCGTATTGCCTTAAGTGACCCTCGAGGCCACGCAAAGAGTCGTTGCACACGGAATTCCTATCAAGTGATGCCAGGATCGACGTGTAGACCATGTCTCTCTCGCGTATACCGGTACGACACTCTACCAGAGTTAGCCCCTGCAAGACGTGGCCTGAGTGTCTCAGCACGATACCCATCTTCTCGGCGAACGCCCCAGGGTTAAAGCTTCCCTCGTTCCTCCAAGCTACCGCGAGCATACACTTGGAAAGCACGTAACTGTTACCGAGATGAGGTAAGCTTGTGTCTATGAGGGTTGCACCGAGCAGCTCACTAGGGATAGCAAAGAACTTATGTCTACTTCCCTCCACATAGGTATCAAGATAGGGGGAGATCTCCTTCAAATAAGCCTGAAGCTCTTGAAAATCGTCTGGTCTCCACGGCTGAGGAGCCATTACTATATCTTCAAGATTCTGCTTTGCCAAAGGTGAAGTTGGCGCAAGAAAATCTGGTACCGTATCGGCTGCTGTCTGAAAGAACTCCCTATAATCATCACTGGCATTATCTTCATCGGCGAACCGCAGTTGCTCGCGAAACCACGCAGTGTAATCCACCGCCTTCCCGAAGTTAGGAGGGGGAGGCATTGTCACATTCTGTTCGCTGGGTCGCCCACAGTTGGATAGGCTCGCCAAAGCCAAACAGAAGATTGCAGTTTTGGTTCTGCTGGTCAACATTTGCCCTTGTGTCACTTTGCCCTTTGAGGTTTGTACCGACCGTCTGAATCCCACTATGGTTCTGTACACCATGAATCACACCACAAATAACATGCTCCCTTGGCAGCTGCTGTTGCCACCTCACACAATGCCCTCTTCTTGGGATCTTTGATTTTCCCACAGAGGCCTGATTCAGTCTTCTTGGCCCCGTCGCACACATTCCTACATGCTGTCTTGGAACACTTGCGAGACGGATATTCTCTCGTGGTATAGTAAAGTCTTACGTATCCATATGATTCCTTACACTTACCAGGGCACCCGATAAGTCCGTAGGTTTTTCCGCACCACCAGCTCGAATGCCGCTTAGAATCTTCTGTGAACATCGGTTTTGGCACATCATCGCATGAAAGGTCACCACCCCCCTTCTCCTCGCGCCTCGTCTCCCTGCACCTGTAATAGCAGTCCCTTGTGCAACAATCTGCACTAAGGCGTTCCTTGGATAAAACACAGTCGAACACGACCTTACATGCCGCGCCAAAGGGATCCAAGATTCTGAGCGGGTTACTCCTCGCATACTCATACAGATTCATCCCGTCCACATACCCCAGCGGATCGTGGGTCAGCCATCTTCCGGTGTAGTAGTCGTAGTAGCGATCGCGGTTGTATTGAATCTTCAGGTTACCGCCGTCGAGGAAGTCCAACTCCCTGCCGGTGAAATAGTACGGGTTGCCATACAAAGAGCTTGAACGCGGATTGTACGAAGCATCCATAATCTGGCAGTTCCCGTAGGCATCGTATTCGTAACGCTCGATGGGCGCAGAGCCGGTTGAACCCATCAATGCCGCCGGGCTGTACAAATGGTCGTGTATGTAGTAGCGCGCGCTGAGCCACGACGTGAAGCTTTTGGACATCAGGACGACTTCATCGATATAGTTGCCGTACGCGAACCATCGCTCGGGTGTGCCGCCGGCGCCGGTATCATTGTAATCGCAGAGAATCTGCCAATTGTCATTGTAGTAGTAGATGTTGTTGGTGTTGGCTATCGAATCGCGCTTCTTGATCCTTCTTCCGAGCGCATCGTAAGCGAACTCGGCCACGGTGGTCGGGCCTGACTTTATAATCTTCGTAATGCGGTTTTCGTAGTCGTATTCGTACTGATAGCCGTCTTTATCTGTGGTCAGATTGCCTGCGGCGTCGTAGGCGAGGGTATTCCCGTCGACGCTGTCGTACCGGTTTGACAGGTTGTCGATGTCGTAGTCCACGTTATTTCCATCCCGCACGATTACCGAATCCCTGTTGCCTAAATCATCTATTGTAAAGGCCTCGTTGCTGCCGCTTATAGGATACTGGGCTTAGGTGCGGGCGTCAAGGGGATAGGCACGGTTAATTGGTAGATCCGGCCGACGGGTTGGAGCGCAAAAGAAAACATCGAGCAACTTGGTGTTACCCGATGTTTTCCGGAGGGGAGAAAAATCGTTACTTAATTCGTTTTTCTTATCGGCAAGCACACGATTGCCACTTTAGCGCGAAAGCCCCTTATTTTTTGCTTGTTTCTATAATTGCATACGCGGCGGGATGGAAAGAAGTTCGGGATTTTAGGGCGGAGACGCTGATATTTTGCCATTTTGGGCGGAAACCGGGTGGCGGGCTGTTGTCACGGGGGGTGATGGCAAATCACGTGAGAGTCCGAATAACGATGAAGAGGCAGATATGGTCATTCGAGGGTCATAGGCTCACGCGATCGGGAGCGTCGGCGATAGACGGTGATGCCCTTGCAGCCGAGGCGGTAGGCCATTTTGTAGGCCTTTTCCACGGCGGCACGGGTGGCGTTTTCGGGGAGGTTTACGGTCTTGCTGACGGCAGCGTCGCAATGGTCCTGAAAGGCGGCCTGCATTTTGATGTGCCAATCCGGCTTTATGTCGTAGGCGGACCTGAAAACCCTGCGGATTCCGGCGGGGATTGCGGAGATTCGCTGAATGGAGCCGGTTTTGGCGATTTGCCTTTCAAGTTTTTTGCTGTATGAGCCGTGTTTTTCAGCGAGTTTTTTGAATATCGGATTTATTTCGAGGAGTTTTGTGCCGTCGAGGACCTGGCGTGTGAATACGAGGGAATAGGCCGGCTCGATGCCGCAGGAACAATCGGCAATTATGCTTATGGTGCCGGTGGGAGCGGCGCAGGTGATGGCGGCGTTGCGGAGCTTCTCTCTTTTGCGGCGCCAGATGCTGCCGTCCCAATTCGCAAAGGGCCCTCGCATCTCGGCCAGCTCGGCGGAGGCATGGTGGGCCTTATCGTTGATGAACTTCATAAGGTGCGAGCCAAATTCGACGCCCTGCCGGGAATCGTAGGGTATTCCGAGCAGGAACAGGCAATCGGCAAAGCCCATTACGCCGAGGCCGATTTTGCGGTTGGCGCGGGCCAGCCGGGCGGTGTCATCGACGGGGTAATTGCATACGTCGATGATATTATCGAGGAAGCGCACGGCCAGCGCGACAGTCCGGGCCAGCTCGGGCCAATCCAGAATCGCCCTACCGTCGGCATAAGTCACGAATTTGGCCAAATTGATGCTGCCGAGGGTGCAGGCTTCGTATGGAAGGAGGGGCTGTTCGCCGCAGGGGTTGGTGGCCTCTATGGGGCCGAGCGCCGGGGTGGGATTGTCACGGTTTATCCGGTCGATAAAGACCAGGCCGGGCTCGCCGGTTGCGTGTGCGCAGCGGATGAGGACATCCCATATATCGGCGACGGTGTAGAAGCCGGCTGTTCGCAAAGCCGGGAGTTTGGCGTCGGGCGAGATCTCGTGCAAGTCCGCTATTGTATAGTTTGCGAAGTCCAGCCGCTTAGGCAAAAGATACCCCTGCTGCGTGCGTGGGTTTATAACGACATGGGGCGAGCGGGCGGATTTGAGGACCTTTTTCATCCAGGCGTCGGTGAGTTTGACGGAGATATTGAAGTTGGTGAAGGCCTTTAGGTTCTGCTTGGCGTGGAGGAATTTCAGTATGTCGGGGTGCTCGACGCTCATCATTCCCATATTGGCGCCGCGGCGAAAGGCCCCCTGCTGAATGGCCTCGGTGGTTTCGGAGAAGACTCGCCAGAAGCTGACCGGGCCGGACGTTGTTCCGCCGCTGGAGGCGACGCGGTCGCCGGTCGGTCTTAGTCTGTCGAAGGAGAATCCTGTGCCGCCGCCTGCCTGCTGGATGAGGGCGGTCTGCTTGATCGCCTCGAAGATGCCTTCGATGCTGTCCTCGACGGGCAGAACGAAACAGGCGCTGAGCATTCCTCTTCGGCCTGCGTTCATAAGGGCCGGGGAGTTGGGCAGGAATCGCAATGAGGCCATCAAATCGTAGTAGTCCTTGTGCCATTGGCGGACCCGGGCCGCGGCGGCTCCATATCGGGCCTCGGCCTGGGCGACGAGCGAAGCTACTCTGCTGAACATCTGCGCGGGCGTTTCGATGCACCTGTCCTTATCGTCCTTGATGAGATACCTGCTTTTCAGGACGGTCAGGGCGTTTTGGCTGAGCACGGGCGGCTCGCCGGGCGGGTCTTTGTATCTCGTATCTCGCATCTCGTGTCTCGCGTAAATATGCACCAAGCTGTCAGCCCCTGTTGCCGGTTTTTGACGCCCGCCTAATCCATTTGAAGCGATAAACGTCGCGTATCTTTTCGGTGAAGCGGACGCCGAGACGCTGGGTGCTGGTTTTGAACTCAGCACGGCTCAAATCATTGGCGGTGGGCTTGGGCGGGGCCTTGCCAAAAACTCCCATCAACGCCCCTGCTATCGAACCAAGAAATGAATGTTTTCTGACCATAAATTCGTATATCGTATCACGTCGCTCGTATCTGGCGGCCCATTTCTATTAGCCACTCACAGTTGAATCTATGGGTGCTGTTCGCTCAACAACCGGCTAAGGGTTGTGGATTCCTGCCTTCGCAGGAATGACAACCAACAAGATCAACGTTGACGGGCTACTATAGCCCCAGCCATCCCCAAGCCTTCGGCAGGCTCAGGCGGGGCGCTGCGCTTGGGGCTGCCACCCACCGAAGGGCTACCTTTGGACGGCTAATTCCAAGGAAGCGAGCAATTCCTCGCCTGTCCTGCTTATAGATTCGGATTTGCCGAACAGTTGGTGTCTTTCAAGTATCTCGGCGGCGGAATCGTAATATCTCTGCACCGCGCCGGTTCCGCCCTCGGCGGCGCCAGCGGTCCTGTAATCTCCGTCAAGGAGCCAGGAGCTTACCTCGTCGTCATACTCGGCAGGATATATCAGGGCGACAGCAAATTTGTCGTCGCTGTACTTGGCCAGGTGGACTTTGGCGCGGCAAGGCGGGGCGACTTTTACAGCCAAACCGACGAGCGTTTCGTAGTCTTTGCGGGCGGCCTCAAGGTCCTGGGAATAGAAGAACATCCCGGCCTCGAGCTGGAAGGTCTGGGCGGGGACGCCTCTTAGCTCCAGCCTGCCATCGGGGTAAGCACGGTGAATCTTATAGACCTTGCCGTGCCTGTATTTCTCGCTTTCGAGAAGCTCGGCCACTTCCTGGGCGGTGAAGCCGACACCGGCGTGGGCCTGGCCCTGGGGGCCGCCGAAGTCGAATATGTACAGGCCGACGTATTTTTCCGGTTTCTGTAATTTTGGCAGTTCCATAGCGCTATATTGTAACCACGGATTTCGCGGATTGCACGGATTTTTTCCTTGCCACTAAGGCACAAAGGCACAAAGAGAGACAGACCGTCAGGGGGTCCTTCCCATCAAGCTAAATCTGGTCTCGTGGCCGGTGGCTTCGTTTAGGATTATGAGGTCGCCGGCGTCGTCGCGTTGGAGCTGCTCGTTGGCGTTCAACAGTTCAATGCCGAAGACAGTCCCATCCGGCGCGATATCAACCACGATTTCATTGCTGAGACGTATTGACTCGGCCTGAGCCTTTTTTTCGCTGAATCGGATATAGGCTATGTTATATCGTGGGTCGTATGTGAACTTCATTTGGCTTTTAACCCGACTGCCATAGGTTCAGTTTTACATGGTTACTCAAACTGACCGGTTCGCCTTGTCATACCTGCGAAAGCAGGTATCCAGTAGTGT